>JAMPDR010000033.1 GCA_023665555.1 Ruminococcus sp. | reverse complement strand
CACCCGATGATACCGCATTTTGTGAACCCTCGGTCGGTGTTGCATCAATGGTGATGTTCGCTCCGCCTGCTGTCATCCTGCCTGTAATCTCGTTGCCGCCTGCATCATGAGCGGTCACACCGTCAGCCAATGTTTCGGGTGTAACTGTATCATTTGATAAATCAATCAGCGTGTCATCGCCGAAATTAACCTTGTTTATCGGCATAAAACCACTCCTTAACCGATTGTTGCAGTGATACCGCCTGCCGCGTTCACAGTTTCAGAATACGGGATTTTCTCAACGGTTACCTGTGACAGATAGTTATACCCCTCATCAGGTAAAATCGTCTGAGTTTCTTTTTTAGGTATAACACTCTTTGCCTGCGGCTTTGCGTCCTCTGTTCCGCTCATTGTGCCCTCAACTCCGAGGATAGTAACACCGTCACGAATATTGCCGGGGATCAGCTTTGCCTGTTCTGTTTGGCTGATACTTACCTTACCGCTACCGTCATGGTAGCCCTGCGGAACGGTATATGCATCTGTTTTATTTGCAATGTTTCCGTTGACTGCTCCGTTGTTCGGCATCGTGCCGACAAGCTTTGTGCCTCGTGCATATGCTGTTTTGCCTTCAAGCATTTCCGCAACTGCAACGGTTGCATCACTTGAATCAACGTCAAATGTGCATGTACCGGTCAGCTTTTCACCTGTTTTGCCGTGTGCAGTTACGCCTTGCAAAAGCTTGTCCTCTGTGACGGTATCGTCTGTCATGTCAACAAGTGTTTCTCCGCCGTAGATAATTTTGTTGTATGCTTTATTTGCCATATTAATCGTCCTTTCTGACTTTTAATTATTCACCTATGTAAAATGTAGTTCCGCTTTGATTACTGACTTCATATGTGGGTATTTTCTTGATTTCCACGTCATCAATCATTAGCTTTGCTTTTGTACTGAGAATCTGTGCTGTTGTTTTCGGTGTGATTTCATAGCTGCCGTCAAACTTTGCAATGTGACTTATTGCATTATCAATCAATGCTTTAACTTGTTCGACAGTTAAACTTTCCGTTTCTATCGGGTGCTCACTTATGTATTCCCCAATCAGCCGCTTCATCTCTTCCTCATCAATGCCTTTCATTTGCAGGTCATTGACAAGCTTAATCAGCTGTTCCACCTGTGACGGCGGCGGGGATTCTGTTTCGATGCCGGGTTGGTCGATGATTGAGCCGTCAACATAAATGTAGAACGCAGTTGAAGCGAAACCGTCAGACACAATACCAACATTAAAACCGCCTTTTTTCAATATCCACATCGGTACATTTATCGTTCCGCTTTCGTCAATCAGAATCGATTCCTGCTTCGGCGGCTGACATTTACACTTATCATCCTGCGAAAATACTGCAAACATCGCTCTTCGCGGATTATCAATGTCAAAATGTATGTAGTAGTCATTGTTATCGCCCACAACAGTAAATGTGCGTTTTGTTTTATCAATAGGAAACAATCGCTTATCTCTAAGCTTTAATTCTATTGTTTGCATTGTTTCACCTCTTTTGGTGTTAGTCGGTTTCCCACTCGGCATCAATCTGTGCCCATGCCATTGGACCTGTATAGACCGTACCGTCCTCCAAATCCATTATCCATTCACAACGAATTGAAGCTATTGAATTGTTGGAGTTTTCTGTTGTAATGTACATTCTCATCACTTTATGACTGGAACATGGAACAAATATGTATCTGTTACGGATTTTCGGTGCAGGATACAGTTTTGTATCGAATGTCAATAATTGTTTAGTACTTGACTCTTTATTAAATGACACAAATCCGCGCACTTGAACTTTTGAACCTGTAAATCTCATTTCAACCGGGGTTGCACCTGTGCCGCCTTGATTCTTTGCATCAGCGAGAGTCACACCGTTAGCCAACGTGATTCCTTCGTCAGAAAAACTCTGATTCAATATAACTCTGTCTGCGTTCACATCGCCGTCAATATTTGCACCGTCCGCTGTATAAGAAGAGCCCTTTCCGGTGAAACTGTCAAAAGCAAAGAAGCCAATAGTATTAGGTGAATCGAGAACATTTTGTATTTTCCAAAATCTCAAAGCTATATTGTATAAAGCCGTACCGATAAAATTATCGGGATAATCTTCTCTTTGTGGCTCTGGCAACTTTTCCTTAAATGTTGGTACTGATTCTTGATTTTTAACCAGTGAAATGTTACGAGGTGATATAATACATTGCGCAACTATTTCATCCTCATCTTTATTTTCGTCATCGTCATTCTTTTTCTTATTGAGCGAAAGATTATATTGTCCCGATTGCGAAACAGATTTTAAGGTATACTCTTCGTCACCATCACTTTTGTCAGTTTCCGTGACAATCTGGTTGCCATCTAAATCAAAATATGTTTTGCCGTCTTGGCTGACAAGTTTGCCCGCTTCTATCAAGTCGGCGCTGATTTTTGTTGCACGTAAAATATTCAAAATTGCCTCCCCGTTTGATGATATACCATACTCCCATTCGGGATTTCCATTGCTCCAACCTTTTCTGGTAAATGCGAAACCACCTGTATTTGCTGTTGCAATATAATTTGATTTTTCAAGAGTATTAGAATTATGATAATATATTTTTCCTGAAATTTCAGTTTTGTAGAGCATAAGACCTGCATTGATTGCTTCATTTAAAGCAAGTAAGGATCGATTCTTTTTTTCGACCTCTTCTTTGTCTACTTTATTGTCAACAATCTGTGATTGCTGTGGAGTAAAGGGATTTTGTTGTGAATAAGTTTGTTTTTGAGCAGAACTTCCTTGACCTGCAAATGATGTGTTGCGATTGACAGTATAATTGCTATCCGTAATTGCAATTAGATGTTCAGTTCCGGAGCTGTCAACAAAAATTGTTGTATCAAACGGTTCAAGCCAAAACATAGGGCAGGTAGTAGCAGAAAACGGCTTATATGTGAATCCGACAATAATTTTTGCTATACTATCAAGTATCGCTTGCACATTTTCAATACTTATAAGTTCATTACCTGAAATATCAATTGTATATTCGCTTGTACCGCTTATATACAATTTTTCTTCTTTAGTCATTGTTATGCCGGTTATAGAAACTGCGTTTTCGTCAATAGAGGAACTAAAACGTACATCGGGTGTAATCTTATCAATATCTGTAATATCGTTTCCATACCATTTTAAAACGAGATTTCCGTCACCGTTGCAGTATCCGCATACACCCATAATCTGACAACACCAAGAAATAATTTGCCTCCATGTAACGTTTGACGTCGGCACTTCATTAATTATATAATTGCAGTTAGGCAAGACTGATAAATCAGTTGAACAATTAACACCGCAATGTAAACAGCCTTGATTTATTAAATCTTTAACTGTAATCGGCGCTAATATATTTGCTTCTTTATCAAATTTAACGATATTATCAAGCGCTACGAGAACTGTACTTTCATAACTTTTTTGTACTTCATCAATAATAAAATGACCAAGTGAAATATCTTTGTCTGCACAATTAATTTTTACATCAAGTTCAGCACTTTCCAATGTAAATGAATTGGGCAGACTATTAATCTGTAGTGTAAGTTCTGATGCAATCAAAGACCCAAGTTCTATTTTATCACCGGCAACAGAAGTACGATTTATAAAAAGACCGCTTTCTTTTATATCATCATTTGTTAAAAATATCGTATCTCCGGACTTAGTTGTAACGGTGATTTTTGCATTTTGGTATGCTCCGTCTTGAATACGAACTTTTTCAGATTCAGTCAAATTAGTAATCATTATTTTTTCTCAGCTCCGTTTCTATCAATAATGTTGAATGAAATATTGCTCCAAAGACCTAAACTTGCATTATACATTGGCGACGAACGATTTCCTACATAAAAAACAAGTGTATTAAAATAATCATCATTCGGATCGCCTGAAAGAGGATCGATAAGCTCTATTTCTACATATTCAGCATTAAATGCCCGCAAAACAGTGTTCACATCTTTAGTTTTTTTGTTTTGCCAGGCTAGCTGAACAGCTTCAACTTGTCCAATACGGTGTTTATACATTCTTCCTGATTCAGTACGTCCGGCATCGGATGCAGAAGTATCTTGGAGTTCCCAAACATAAGAACTTGGGGGAGGAACAGTCTGCCATGTCCCTCCGATAGGTCTAATTCTTCTTATGGGATTTATTGCTTTTTTGTTCATTTGTTACTCCTTTCGTTATGCACCAACAGGAATAACTATTTTTCCTACACGTCTGTTGTAGCGGTCAACACCACTTGTAATACTTGATGTGCTTACAACAGCTGTAACATTTGTGTTTTTAGCAAGCATCTGAGTTAAAAGTGCATTTTGCTGTCTAAGAAGTGCATTTTGCTCTTGGTTCGCAGCATAAACACCATTAGAGACCGATTGTACAATTTGATCATTGTTAACAACAGCGGTTTTTCCTCCGATTGAACCAACAAGTTCCGGACCTGCTTCTCGTGCTATAAACATTTGACCTTGTGGAACAAAACCACCATCAGCCTTTTTATTCACAGTCATGGATAATATAGTATTTGCTCTCGCAAGCTGAACATCTTCAGCAGACATAACTACTTTGCCTTTAAAAGTTTTTTTATCAAGACCTTTCTGAAAGCCATCGCTAAAACTTGATGCTGAAGAACTACCCTGACCTGTATAATTTGTGCTTTTTCCAAAAAGAGAATCTTTAATTGCAGTATACAATCCGGAAAATCCTTTATTTTTAAATCCGGTATTAAAACTACTTGCAGCAGAAGAACCCGAAGATGTATATGTAACTTTATCTTTTAAGTACAAATTATTCTTAATTGCACTGTTCATGTTGAATTTATATCCTTTAAATCCGGAGTTGAAAGTACTTGCGGCTGATGAGCCTGAAGAAGTGTACGTAACCTTATCTTTCAAGTAAAGGTTATTTTTTACAGCACTGTTCATATTGAATTTGTATCCGTTGAAACCGGTATTAAAACTACTTGCAACTGTTGAACCTGATGCGGTATATTCTTTCTTTGCATCTTTTGATGTTAATTGATCTATTATTTTTGTGGGATTGATTTTAGTAGAATTTTGAACCCCGGCTGTAAATGTTTTACCAACTTCTTCACCACGTTCAGTTACATCTTTTTTTACATGGTCAGGAACTTTAAACATTTTTACCCAAAACAGCAGATCGTTTTCGCTTATTTTGTCAATAACAGAGTTCCAGCCTGCAGCCCAGGCAGAATACATTAGATCGTCAATCGCATCGCTAATACTGTTTTTGTCAATACCTGATATTGCAGATGAAATCGCTTTTCCAATTTGTGAAACGGTTTTTGATATAGAATCTATAAGTTCGTCCCATCCTGAAAATCCTGTTTTTGGATCTACTTCATTCATTTTGTATATAAATGAATTGATGGCATCCGAGATTTTTACACCCAATTGTGAGAAGTCTAAATCACCTATAAATGAATTCCATGATGTTATTGCCATTTTTACAAGTCTTGCAACGGTTTTACCAATTGTTGTAAAGTCTGATTTTTCCAATATATCGTTAACTGCATTTGCAATGTTGTTGCCTATATTCGCTGAGGTTTCCAAAGCAGTTTTCCAATCAATTTTATACACTAATTTAGAAACAGCAGTTGCCAATCCTTGAAAAGATAATTTAACAGTGTCAATTACTGATTCCCAACCGGTTAAACCAGTCTTTTGGTTTTCTGCGTTCATTTCTTTAATGAAATTATTTAATGAATTTCCAATTGCTATTCCAAGTGAACCAAAATCAAATGATTTTACAAACGAATACCAGTTTTCAACGGCTGTTTTTATAAGATTTGCAACAGTTGAACCAATTGCACTAAATGCAGAATTACCACCTTTATCTTTAGCAGCAATAAAGTCATTTAAAGCATCAGCTACACCTTTTCCCCAATTAGAAGAAGCACTCAAAGCGGTTTTCCAATTGATTGTTGTTAAGAATTTGGTTATTCCCAATGAAATGCTTGTACCAAATCCACTGAAATCAAATTTTTCTCCAAAAGTGTTAAGAAATTCTAACGCGGTATTTAGAGCCCCAGCAATTGATTGACCGACACCTGTAAAAATATTTTCTCTGTCACCGGTTACTTTATTTACAGTAGTTTTGAAAAGACCGTTAAGAAATGAAGCTAAATTTTTTCCGAAATCGGACGCTTTGGAATATATGCTATTCCAATTGATATTGTTCATCATATCAACAAGTTTTGTCTGTATAATAATACCGACAGCTTCAAAATTTTCCTCTTCCCATGCAGCCTTTAAAGCATTAGCAAAACTTGAAACAGAATTACCAATCTTTTCAATGGTAAATCCGCCTGTACTGTTAGAGGAATCAGAATTGTTTCCGGCAGCAGTATCAGAATTATCGGTTAATGCGTTAATTTCATCAATTCCGAGTATAGATGCCTTAAATGCTTTGTTAGCTTTTGTTGCTTTATCTGTTGCTTCTGCATATTTGGTTGCTGTTTTTGTGGCTTTCATCCAGGTTGTTTGTCCCGTTAATGTTGCAAACAACTGATTAAACCAGTTAACCAAATCAACACATTTATCAATAACATAATCAACAGCTGGAGCCAATGCATTTATAAGCGGCGCAGCAGCAGCTCCGATACTGTTTTTGAAATACAGCGCAGAAGTTGCGATTTTATCAAGAGAATTTGCAAGTGTACTGCTGATTCCACTGCTGAAAGTATAAGCGTTTTCTAAACCTTTAGAAAATCCTTCAGATATTTCTTTTAAAACAGTTCTGAGCAATCTGTATGTAGCAATTCTTTTTAGACTGCTGAACAATTGCTTGAAGGCAGATAGAGGACCTGTTAGTGATTTTCTCAACCCATCAAAGGATTTCATTCCTATTTTTAGAGGGGTAGCTGCGATTTTCAATGCACTTTTTATTGCTGATGTAAAATCTTTAATAACTTTTACAACTGAAGAAATAACTTTTTTTATTCCATTAAAAATGCCGCGAATAACTTTAGCTGCTATTTTTATTGCCTTAATTACTGCTCCAATTTTAGAAACAACAGCTGACAAATTTCCTATTATATCTGTAGTAGCACTATCGGTTACTTCTTCAGTATTCCGGATAGAGCGCATGAGATAAGCCATAAAGTCATCGTCATTTTGTAGGTTATAGTCTTTTCTAAATTGTGATGCTATATTTGACCCACTATCAACATTAAACTTTATGTCAGCTTTAGCACCTATATCTTCTACATCTATTTGCGGAAAAACAGTACCTGATAGTTCCTTATTAACTTCTTTACTAAAATCTCTGACACTTTCTTTTGCTTCATCTGACTTCTTTTTGAACCTTGAAAATTCAGAAGCACCCGATTTCAATTTAGCAAAGCTGACTTTACTTAACACAGTTGCTAAATTTTCAAGTTTAGATGAATCAAAATCATTAACAACTTGCTTTATCTCTTTGAGTTTTTTTGGAATATCATTAGATATTTTTACAGAATCTAATTTTTTGATTGCTTTAGCAACTTTTTCAAAGTTATTATCCTTAAACCCGGATATGCTTTTAGAAATAACTTTTAACTGTTTAAAATTTGATGTAAGTTTAACACTGTTAAGTTGCTTCAAAGATTTAACAAATCCGCTTATTTTTGACGGATTCATTTCTTTATACAAATCAGAAAGAGAGGTAGCAAGTTCTTTAATGTTTTTAGAAGCATCAGAAGAACCACTTTTAATTTCAAGTTCAATACTATCTATTTCCATTAATATATCCACCTCTCTTTAATTGTTTTTTGTTGATGAATCCCAACGTTTTTTCCATGAATCCATGGCTTCTATAAATCTTTTCCTATCATTTTCAGCTTTTAATGCTTTTTCAGCTTTAGTTTTAGGTGTTATCCTTATCGGCTTTTTTAAATATTCCTGCGGAGTTGCACCTTTTTTGGCAAAGCAATTAGCTAAGACAACATCAAAAGCCTTATATATGTAAAGACCTTGAAGCCATAGTTCTTGGTTACGATTTTCAATTTCAAGCCTGTATTTTTCATTGAAATAAATCGTTAAATATGGGTCTTGTTCCCAATATTGCTCTAAGGTCATACCAATAGATAAGTAATACGGAAGCAGTTTTTCAAAAAATTCTGTTCTTGTTGACGGTGAATCTTCAATTAAAAGGTCACCGTCATTTTTGCGTTTTTTTCTTCACCATCATGAGATTCGTCCGATTCTTCATCATCTTTGATAAGACAATCAAACGGAACGTTATATAACTCAATGAGCCTTGTTACAAATTTTTTATTAACACCTTTCAAATCATCAAAAAGAATTTTGTCTGTCTTTTCTCTTGAAATGCTCTTGTGGTGCATACGGAATGCTATGAAAAAAAACTCCGGCAACTTCGTCATGAGGTTGTCCATTACTTCATCAGGAGTGCATCTTTTCATTTCAGCAAATTTCACTGATTCTCGTGAAAATTCAAGTGTATATTCTTTGTTTGTTTCATTATCTGTGATAATAATCGGATTTACCTTTTCTTTGGACATGGTTTAATACTCCTTTATCTGTTTTATGTAAGAGAACTTGTTTTTGCAGTTGTAGAACTTGTGCCCCAACCCTCAACTTTATTCGGGGTAATATAAACACTTCCCTGAAACACACTATCTACTTCTGCTCCTGGAAATCCCAGTGTTGTCGGTATACCTGCATAATAGAAAGAAGCGTAGTTTGGAACATAATATTCAATCCACGTAGATTTCCCCTCTTTCTCGGCTTCTTCGGCCTCCTTAACAAATGCTTCCCACTCCATTCGGTTAGCGCTAGTAAAATTAGCCGTCAATCCCTGTGGACTGCTAACATCTATCATTCCAGGAATACTTCTTGTGTATGTAATGTCGGAAAGATCCGTTACCGGAAGATTGTTGGGTTCTGCGTTCATTTCAGGAATAGCTGTAATTCCGCTGATTGTTTTATAGCCAGACGTTGGTCTTGTACCGGCTATTGTTTCAACGGCATATTTAACAAGGATTCCTGACGTTCTTAATTCGAGTGCCATAATAAAACTCCTTTATCTGTAAATTTGATATATAATGTTTTCACCATCTTTTTCACCTTTTCCAACAATAGCCGTATACTGCATAACGATTCTGTAAATTGTGCGATCAACGTTTGGAATTTGATTAAACATAAGCCGTCTGAATTTCATGTTTTGCATTTGTTCATCAACTGCTTGTGCAATCGCTTTTGCTTGCGACTTTTTTGTATCCTTTTTGCTTGAATACACATTTACCGTATACATAACTACTGTATGGTTCTCTGATAGTGACTCATCTAATGTTTGAGCAAATGTATAGTTATCATCTTCAACCAAACACACGCAAGGAAATTCAGCAGGCGATTCTACATATTCTCCGCAAAAATTGACATCAGGATATTTTGCTTTTATAGCTTGAACAACGTTGTTGTAAACTTTTGCTTCAATATCAATCACTGCTGAAAACCTCCGTGGTAATTTTTTTAACTTGGTTTAAAATTTCTTTTCTTGCTTGATACATCGCCATTGCCGGCGGGTTACCATATGTGTGTCCAGAGCCTTTTTCTTTTGGCAGCCACCAACCGTTAGGATTGTCCCAGTGACCTTTTCCAAGTTCAGATTCAGACCATGAACCTGCCGATGTATCAATGGGTAATTTCATTTCATCTTGAGGATAAGTTCCGCCGTATCTTGCACCGCTTCCAAATTCAATGAAAGCAACCGCTTCGCCTTTAGCAACAATCTTTGCGCCATTTTCACAAGGTTCTACACTAACCTGAACATCATTTATGCCGTTGTAAAATGCTCTTGAAAAATTTATCGAAGCAACAGTCGCACCTATAGAAGCAAGGCGATTGATGATTTCTTGTTCTTTCTTCTTGATAAAATCTTCATACTTTTTAATTTGGTCAATAGCTGATTTCAAACTTTTTTGCGAGAATGGGTCAATAACAATCTTCATGAAACTTTCACCTTGCTTACCGCATAAGAAATACTGTTAAGCGATCTTGCCACCTTTTTGACAATATAGTCATAAGGAACAGCTTCACCCTGACAAAGCGGACACGTGTCAATATGAAGAACAGTGTTTTCATCAATCGGACAGCACATATCATCTGTCACAATGACTTTATCTACTTGTTCGGAAATGCCGAACTGCTCAACCTGTGCGTTACCGTTTGCAGGTGAAATATTTGCACGCATACAAACAGGCTCTTCATAAAGAACATTTGTTTCGCCTGTCAGATTGCCGTACTCATCTTTGATTGCTTCTTTTCCTTTATATAGGGAGTACCAAAACAATCGCTTGTTTCTGTCAAGACACTTCATTGCTTGTACCTCCGAACGTTCCGACAAACGGAACAATTCTTTTAAGCATGGATTCAGGAACTTCCGCACTTTCATATGTGCGGCTGATTCCGTTTTCACTGTGGGATATCTCACCCTCAGCACCACGCTTATTAAGCAGGTAAGCCGCAATCTCAACCTGAAGCGAATCATATTTTTTCGGCATTTCTGTAACGTCTGTACGAAACGGATAAAGTCTGCTCAAGATGATGTCTTTTGCAAAAGAAAGGTAGAACTCAACCGTCTGTTCGTTTTGTTCATCCGTCATTCTCGTCAAATGATTGCGTTTAATACTTTCATCCATGTTGGGTTCTCCTTTCCGTTGTCATATTTCTTAGCCTGCTGCTGTTTCTTCAAGGTCGATAACTGCGATTGCATCAAGATATTCAGCAAACAATGTCATGCCCATAAGAGCAAACGATTCAGAAACAGCGGTGTTATAGTTAGCCTGAGTGTGGAAACCGATGAGATTTGTGTCGCCGTCAGTGGTATATTCAAGCTTTGCACGTGCAAAATCACTGTCTGACGGGTCAATATAATAAAGAACAATGTTTTCAACTGGGGTTGCAATAACACGACCTCTTGCAATTTCATCATCTGAAAGCAGGAAGATAGTGTTGTATCCCATGAAGTCCTTTATATATTGGAAGCCGAACTGTGACTGAATACTGATGTCCTTGTCACCGAGATAGTCATAAACATCAAGAACATTCACAAAACCGACAACATTTGTTGCTGTGCGGTGCATTTGCTTGAATTTGTTGATAACATTACCCTTTGCCATGGCAAGAGCACGCTGCCATGTTGCTTCATTGCTTTTGAGTGAACCTGTGTTGAGGTAATCGTAAAAACGCTTTGTAACGTTAGACTGAAGTTCAAACAGGAAAGCGTCATCAGTCATGCCAACAGCAACGTCATAGCCGTGGTCTTTGATTGCTTCGACAGAAACAGCCTTAGCATATTTTTCAATTGTCATTTCCTGATAGGGTGTTTCTGTAACGGTTGCCTGTGAATACGGAATCTCTTCACCTTCACCGACTGTGTTGCTGAGTGTCACCGTTGCGCTTTTTGATTTGAGTACTGCACCCGGTTGTTTACGAATCGGTCGCATAATGCCCATGATTTCTCTTAAATGCTCCCAATTGAGAGCGAACCTTGTCACAAAATCAATCTCACGTGCAGTTACGCTGACGTTTGCAGATTTTGTAAGCTTTGCTTTTGCTGCCATAAATTAATCTCCTTCCGTGAACAGCGACAGATTTTCGCTTATAGCTGCCTGTCGTTCTGTTGCATCTTTAATTTTCATAATTTCTTCTTTTGACAGTGCTTTTCCTGCACCGCCTGCCGGGGGTCTTGCTGTATTTTTAAGTCTTTCAACCTGCATGGACTTGTCATGACTTTCAAGAAATTTCTGCTGATTTGCAAAAACCTTGTCTGTGTCACCGTCAACCATTGCGTTGGCGGTTTCCTCTGCCAGCTTCTCGTCATATCCCATAGCGAGATACTTCGCTTTGTATGCGCTGACTGTTTTTTCTTTGCGGAGTGTTTCAAGTTCTTCGCTCATTTGCTGAAATTCAGTTTCCTTTTCAAGGCGTGCTTTTTCTTCTTCGGAAAGCAACTGTTCATGCTTTCTTTTAAATTCAGCAGCTTCTGAATTAGCTTTGCTTGCAGCATTTTTATACTTTTGAACCTCGGCTAAGTTGTCTTCGTATTCAAAGTTTTCAAGTGCTGCGATTTTTTCTTCAACAGTCATGTCCGAATAACCGTCAATAGTTGATGTGTCAATTTTTGCCATAGTGTCAAAATCCTTTCTGCGTTTTATAGGTCTTCACTGACCATGCTTTCTGTTTTTGGTAAGGTTTTCTCCTTTTTGCGCCTTTTACTTGCTTCACCCCAAGTTTTATTTCAAGCGGCAAACCCGCCAAAAATACAAATAAAAAAAGGGCTACAAGTGAACTTAATCACTCATAGCCCCTGTTGGCTGTTTCCCTTTACCCGGTTGTAAAGGTCTGTTTAATTTTCTTTTTTCGTTCTATTTCAATTACGGTTAAGTGCCCGTTTTCTTTCTTTAATTCTACCGTATTGCCTTTTTTCAGTGACTTAATTATCACTTCGGTTGTTTCTTTGTTAAATAATGGCTTTTCACTCATTATCATCACCCTTATATGCTTTAAGAATACACCTGCAACCGATGTGCGGTTTAGGCGGTATGTCATCAATCGGATAAATTTTGCCATGTCTATCACGGCAGATTTTACATTCCCTGTCATCAATGGTAGTTATCCATTTAACATATTTAACTCCCGTATCTTCATATGCCTGCAAAAGTGCAGCATCGTTTATTTCAATTGCATATTGCCGAACCATGTTTGCCCAATAGCGTAAGCCTGTGTCAACCTCTTGCGCTTTTGTTCGGCTTGCAATCACACTTTCGGCAAATCTCGCTTGCTTTCGCTGAACTTCATGCAGATATACATATTTTGTAACCGCATCATATTCTTCAAGAAAATCAAGCAGCCAATCACGGTCAAGCTGTTTCAGCTTCAAGCCATGCTTTTTGTATGTATGCTGTGCAATCAGCAAAAACGCTTCTTCAGCTGCATATTCAAGCCGTTCATATAACGCTTTTGATGCCGACAAAACGTTGATTTCATCAACATGAAGCTGCGACTTAAAGTTTGAAAACAAACGTATAAATTTCAGATTCAGTTTTTTAATAACCTTGTCTGCGTATTCATACATCGTTTTCACCCTCATTTATCTGATTCTTTTGATTATCAACTTCATTTTGTGAGAATTGTTCAAGCTGTTGCCTTGTTTCTTCTTCACGCTTTTTCGCATATTCCATGCTTGAAAGATAAGCAATTTCAGGGTCAATAAACATTCCGCTGTGTTCAAATGCAAGCCTCGGATGAATCTTGTCATTGTCAAGCATAGTTGTGAGAACCTGCGCTTTTTCAAGAATGTTTTCATAATTTCGCCTTGTGAAACGTATCTCAATTTGTGATAGTTTTAAATTTAAATCACGATATGTATTAGCAATCAGCAAAGCGAGTTTCAAAAATTCTTTTTCGCTTTGTTTAAACATCAGTTCGGTATCTTTTGCTCTCGCTTCAGCTGCATTCCAACCGTCACGCATGATGACCGCCGCACCCGTGTCACTCGTTGAAGAACCGCCGTTTCTGTTCGGCATTCCGCAAATGGTAAGAACGGAATTATACATATAGTCAACATAGGTCTGCACCTGCGTTTGATTCAGTTCCTGATTAAGGTATTCAACTTCACCGTCACCGCTGATTTTAATACCGCCGAGTTCTTTCAGTGCCTTGAATTGCTCATCGTCAATGTCTGCATTTTTAAGCACCATAAGTGCCTGGATGAACTGTTCAATGCCGTCAAGTCGGTTGGATGCCGTTTCATTGATTGCGTCAAGCAGGGGAATAACTACCTCAAACGCACCGAGCATTGCAGTGTTTGCACGATATTCAATAATCGGTATGCCGAGCGGATTTTCTGAGATTTCAACAATCTTGTTTCTGTCCTCAATCTCAAAGTAGTAATCTTTTGTATAACAGCTGAAAATTGTTTTGTCCTTTTGCTTGACATACTTAACAGCCATCATCGGCTTGTTTCCAAGTCCGCTTGAACGAACAACAAACGTGCTTCTCGGGTCAAGCGTGTAAATCTCAAACGGCGATTCATCAACATCATTGACTTCATCGGGCAATATCATTCTATATGCCAAGCCACAAATGTGAAGCCAGTCGGCAAGCTCTTTGTCTTTGGTTGCCTTGTCCTCTGCAAAAACAAATTCGTTAAGCTGATTAATGCTTTCAACAACTTCATCATCACCGCTGCGGTTAACATACTGAACAGGTTCACCCATGAGATAACCCGTTTTAAACGAAACAATTTCATTTGCTCGGTTTTCAACAATTTTGTTATTGATTTCGGGGCGAACCTCTTTTACCCTTTCCAAAACAGGCTGTTTGCCCTTATAGTAATTAAAAAGATATTCAATTTTGCGTCTGTTTTTTTCGTGAATGGAGATAGTGTCCTCGAGGACTTCAATCACATTATACGGTGTAATAATTTCAACATCAGTATAAATTTCACGTCTGCCAAAAAGTTGCTCCATTGAATACCTCCTGTAATTTAATCTATGCTTATATTTTACCTTATACGGCAAATTTTGTAAACGAACTTGCCTAACAACTCTACAGAAGTTGTGATTTTCATTGCCTTAAAACGGTCTTTTGAAAATCTCAACCCTGCGACTTCTTCCAAATGCCATGTCAACGCCCATTGAAAGGCTGTCGGGTGCGTCATCATTCTTGTTTTTACCCATGGTTTTGAACGAGAACACGTTTTGCATAAACAACTCATATGCCTTTGAACGCTTGCCGCTTTCACGGAAAATTATGTGTTCTCTGATGTCAGGCGCTTTGTCAAATATGCGTTGTTCCTTTGATTTATTTGTGGGTGCGGCTTTTGTTGTAAGGTTGATTCTGATGTTCTTAGCCCTCAGTGCATTATTAACTTCGTCTTTATATCCCTCTGTTGCCTTAGTCGCTTCAATCTGCATTGCCGCAACGTTATGCTTATCCACTGCATTAACAATCAGCGGAATAGTTATCCTCTTGTCACCGTTGTCAAAAACAACGTCATGCATATATAAGTCATCACCATATTGATATAACACAGGTCCTGACACAAAGTCACCGCCGCCATAGGCAGGGTCAACAGGCATGAAGACTCTGTCAGGTTCAACACCCGGAAGTTCACCGTTGTAATATCTGAAATCATCGGGCGAAAACAACGCACCGTCACGTTCAATCGGTTCACCCATATACTGAGCAAGCCACGATGCCATGTCATTATTACGCTCAAATGATGCCCTGCGTTGGTGATAATACTCCGTGCTGAAACCTACACCGTAATCATAGTCAAAGTTACTTTCGTCATTTTCATTGAGTGCAGGCAAGTTAATAATTTTAAACCGTCTGCCTTTGAATCGCTCATCATTGAGCAGCAAGTCCATTCTGACACCTGCCGGGTCTATCATACTCCAACGAGTGCCGCACCAAAGAATTTTTGCACCCTCTTTTGCTCTGGGCAAAAAGTTGTTGTCAACCTTGCTCCAAGCTGCAATCAATCTGTCTTTGTTGAGTGCTTCTTCAATACCGCCAATCAAGTCGTCGGAAATCTCAAAACCATTGCAGTCACAAGCACCGTTCAATGTTCCGTAAAGTGAACGGCAGGTCAGTGACGGATAGCGTTTTTTGCGGTCAAGGTTAATCGTTTCATCTTTTGAGTTGGTTGCAACTATTTTTGCGTTCGGAAATACATCATGCCAAAGATAAGTCACAGGGTCGTTGATAATTTCCAACACACCGTTATAGAACGCACTTGTAATTATGTCTGAATACGCAGAATAAAGATTAGACCTTTCGCTGTCACGTCCGAGCAACCATGTCATGAAGAACAGCAGAATTGAGGTCTTTCCCACTCTCGGCGGCATTGAGATGAACAACTCATCTAATTTATCGTCTGTCAAATCCTGCAAAGCGTCCGCAACCTGTTTCATGATTCTTCTTCTGGGTTGATAGAAACGCTCTTTTGGTTTGCGGTTAATTTCAAGGTAGAGTAGGTAGCTGTCAAAATGATGCGGTGCATCAAACAGCAAAGTCTTTTTATATAACTCAAAAAATCCGCTGATGTTTCCGCTGTCTTTCATGTTTTGAGCAGTCAATGCCCTCAGCTTTACATTTTCATCATGCGCAAGCATGAAATCAGTTTTTTCAATGTTTCTGCACAATGCGAACAGATCCTCATATGCTTCAATGTCATAAGGGGTCTTTTTTATTTTTTGCCGAATTTTTTCAAGTAAGATTTTGTCTGTCACTAAAAAGTACCTCCGTTAACAAAAAAAGAGCCAAGAAACAGATCGCTCTGTCCTTAGCTCCGATTAGCTGTCTCCCTCTCCCCGATTGGAGAGGTCTATTTAATTTTTAAACGTGTCGATTTCGACCCCTTTAATTATATCATGCTTTTATTTGGGTTGCAAGATATGAAACACTTTTTATATTAATAACTGTTTTTTCGTTATAGTATATGCATCTTACAATATTAAGTAGTTTTATTATTATTCGTATAATTTTTATTTACATATTTATTGAGTACATATCTTGACTTGTATCAGATAGTTTCTGAATTTCTTCATTTATACTATCTAATTCTTTTTTTGCAGTTTCTATTTCAAAAGATTTCTTTTTTTTATTATAAGAAGCATTTTTTACCGAATTAAACATGGTTTTAAATATTTCCAAAAATTCAATTACAAATATAGATATTATCAGAATTATTCTGTGAGGAGATTGTATGGAATCACTTAAGGTAAGCAATATTGCTGAACAGATGGTAAGAATTATTATCATTAGTAAGCTAGTATATTTATTTGTATTAAAGTTATATGATACACTATATTTATTTTCTATTATATTGTTAATTTTTTTATTTAATTTCTTTTTTTTCTCGTTATATTGTTTTAACTCTAATTGTGCCTTATATTTATTCAACTTATTTTGTATGTGTTTATCTTTTAACATGACTTTGCATATATTATATATTTTCACTCCATAATCAACACTTGTATTTTCCATGTCTGGTATTTCTGCAAGAGAAAAGGCTTGTCTTACTTTCCAGTCAAATAATACTGTTTCTATGTTAGTAAATATAATGCCTCCAGATATTTTAGAATAAATATCATAATCTTCTTCATTAACTTTATTGAAAACTTGAAATATCTTTTTTTCGTTTATGAGATCTCCAATTTTCAAATACAAACTTCTTATTGAAGAAGAACTAATAGCATCAGTCTCCATAACAACTAAAATAATGTCAGTTATAGGCAAAACTAATTTTAATATGTCAGCATAACCAGCCTGACAATCAAAGATTATCACATCATATATATCGCCATATTTTTCGTTAATAACTTGAAGATTTTCATCACGATCTTCATTATATATATATGTTTTAGTATTCTTTTTATTAATTTGTACTATTGAGGGTATAAAATCCATATTAGATTTTGCGTTAATTAAATTTCCTTCACTGTTTTCTTTATGAAACACTATATCATAAAAAGATACTACTGGATTGTCGCCTTCTGTTAGTTTATCTTCATAGAAATATGTAGCACCATTTGTAGTCAAATCACAATCAATTAATAATACTTTAACTCCGCAGTTTGACAGCATAGATGCCATACTTAAAGATAGCGAAGTCTTTCCACTTCCACCTTTACCACTTATCAATGAAATTATTTTACTCATCACTTTTACCTCTTCATTTAATGTCGCCAAGATTGCCGGCTAATAGTCTTTCATTAAACACGTTAATTAATTCTCCATCATTAGATTCATCAATATTAACGGGTTCTATAAAACACACAATTAAATCCAAAAACAACCAACCTATTATTATCCAAATTAACACAATCATACCCTTACAGAAAGATTTGGACGGAGTTGTACCAAATATCATAAAAAATGACAAGAAAAACTCAATTAACACAATAATAATAAAAATAACGAGAAATATCCTAGCTAAGTTATCTTTTTTAGAAGCCACTTTAGGAACGATTTCAACCAACAAAGATAATGTATATATGAAATAAGCACCCCCCAGTGCTCGCTTATCCTCGGTATTAGATACTATAACAACACCAACTATTCCTGTAAGAATAAAAACTATTACCTTTATTGCGGTCTCAATTTTATCGTCATATATATGACAGTTTAAAATTTTTCTCAATATCTTTTTCACTGTTTCCATATTTATGTTCCTTGTTTTTTCTTGAATTGTAACAAATATAAAAGCAGTTTAACATGTATAAATATGTCTTGTCAAGAGTATCAGTCAGTTAATATTTAAGTCAACTTATAAAAACATTTTATTTTTTACTTGATTTCTATTTCAAAAGTTGTTTTAAAATTGGTTCGTGCTGACCTTTTACCCAAGTACCGTCTTTGCCGTATTTATAGAAACCTTGATATGTTTTCCTGTTGTTTATTATACTTTGAACTGTGCTTATAACAAAAGGCTTGCCGTTGCGTGTTGAATATCCCTCAGCATTGAGTTTGTTTACAATGCCAACAAGTGTTTCGCCTGAATCTCTTAATTCAAATGCTCTTATAACTGTAGGAACTTCATCAGGATTGAGCACAAGCCTACTATTAGAAACCTTATAACCCATTGGTGCACGTCCTCCGGCATATCCGCCTGATTTGGCTTTTACTTTCCTTCCTGCGCTGGTTCTTTTATTTATATTATCTCTTTCCATCTCCGCAACACATATAGTAAATGCTTCTAACATGTTTGAAAAAACACCGAACTGTCCGAAATCTTCCGCAATAGATATAAGTGTGATTTCTTTCTTACGCAAAAGCATTTTATAGTAATAATAAATATTAATATCCCTTGCAACTCTATCTGATTTTGCAACTATAACAGCTTCATATGGTGGATTGGATACTTCACCGTAAACAATCTCATCAAATGCCGGCCTTTCTTTTGCTCCGCTTTCACCTTCGTCTGCAAACCACTTGACAATATTCATGTCATTCTTTCGGCAATACTCAATTATCTGTTCTTTCTGCACTTCAAGTCCAAATTTGTCATCTTTGCATTGTCCGTCTGTTGAAACTCTGATATATCCTATTACATTTTTCATTTTTTCAATACCTCCTTATGTAATATCATTTTATCATGTTTACGTTTACTTGTCAACAAGTTAATGTAAAAAAGTCCTTTTTATTTTTGCGGGTGGTTGGAGGGGGAACCAAGCCGACGAGTAGGGCGGTATATCCCCCACCGGATATGCAATCGAATATAAAAAAATACGTAAAATCATGAAAAAACTATTGATAAATACGCTTAATCATGCTATTATATATGCGTAAGGTACAGGAGCAACCTGTTACGAAAGGAAGTGAGAAAATGAAAACGCCAACAGCAACAGAAATAGCAGTAGCCAAGGCAATCGAAGCCGAGCGGCTAAGACTGCTAATGACTGCCAAAGAGTGCAAAGACCTTGACGAGTTTGTCAAGTATCTTGAAAAGCTCACCAAGGCATAAAAAAGATAGCCACCGCAAAACATCAACACAAACGGTGACTATCAAAGCAAGCGGTACGGACTAACCTTACAGTCCTACCGCTCCTATAATAACAAATTATTGATTTAAAAGTCAAGTATAAATTTAAAGGAGTAAAAACAATGTTTAGTGTAAGCTATATCAACAACAACACAAATGAAATAATGCACAAAAGCGGATTTAATTCAACAGAAGAAGCCATGAAATGGATACAAAATCAAGGCAATAAAATAACGGAATTAAAATTATTAGTATGGGACGAATATATACAATGTTATTCAATGTTAAAAAAATTTGTATAAAGGAGTTAATTACTATGACAACATACACACCAACCCAACAGCCGCAAATCTTTGCGATCGACGCATTAAAACAACCGCATTTACTGATTGCGGGCAGCGTCGGAAGCGGTAAATCCGTGTTGTTAAATTCAATCATGTATGCCGCATTAATGCACGGCGCTGACAAAAATCAATTTATATTTATCGACCTAAAACGTGTTGAATTGGTTGACTATGCGGATTTACCACATACAATCGGATATATTGACATGCCGCAAAATGTTATTACGGCATTGCGTTATGCATGTGATGTAATGGACGAACGTTTTAAAACCATGCGACAACAACATCAAAAACAATCAACCGAACCACATATATACATTGTAATTGATGAATATGTCGACATTAAAATGCGTGTAAATAAATTGGCTGAAACGTTTTTAATACGTATCGCATCAATGGGTAGGGCGGCAAATATGCATATAATTTTATGCACGCAACGCCCGACACGTGACATCATTAACGGCACAATCAGGGCAAATTTTACCAGTGCAATAGGAATGCGCACCAACAGCAAACAGGAATCTCGAAACATTTTAGATTGCAATTGTTGCGAACAGTTACCTTTATACGGATACGGATATTATAAAACACCTGATTACAAAACACCGCAGCTGATCCAAATCAACAAAATTAATGACGATCAGCAACGAAAATTAATTGATTTTTGGCTAAATAAATAGCAACTTTTTGCCGCTCTCATTGAGGGCGGTTTTTTTGCTTTGCTTTTAATCGCTCGAAATTAGGCGGTTTAAGCCGCTTTACGTATTATTAATGAAATTACATTATTAAACAACAAAACGGCTTTATTTGCCCAAAATGCGCAAATATAACGATATCCAATGTATCAATCAACAACCACACACAACAAAAGCCGTCAGAGAGGGAAAGAATCCTTAACTTCTGACGGCTTTATTATTCTATTTTATTCGTCCACTATCTGCCCATCAACTTCAACAATCGAATCCATGTATTTGTTTTCAAGTTCTTTCTGCGTTGTTTCTTCGCCCAATGGGCTATTAGGTACGATAACAACTTCTGTTTCATTTTTATAACCGAAATTGTTTCTCATCAGGAAAATGCCCGAAACGGGATTTATTTTTCCGTTCTGCATATAATCATTCATTTGTGCGTCTAACATTTGATACGCTTTTTTTATCGGGTTTCTATGCGTGGCTTTTCTGTTCTTCCCTGTTGCCCATTCCCACAACGTCAATCTGCTTACACCTACAGCCAATGCCAATCCCGCAACAGACGGCTTCATGTCATTGTCAAAACAGATTGTAAAATATTCAGTAATACGATTTTCAACCTGTTTTGCATCTGATGTATCAATTTGGGGAAGTTGTGATATTTGTAAATTGTGTTTTAAGTATTTTGCATTATCTCCGGGTTCTGCATTTACTGCCATTTGTGCGGATTTCTTAGGACGTTTGTGTTTAACTACTTGTTCACCGATATCTTGAATTTCGTTTTCGTTCATGTGTTATTTTCCTTTCTGCGTTCGTTTGATAGTCCCAACAGCCAATCAACGGATACGTTGAACGTTTCTGCAATTAAATAAATTGTTGTTGTGCTTGGCATTTCACCATGCAAATATCGCCATAAGCTGTTAGGTGCTATATGTAATAGTTCTGCTGCTTGTTTTTGTGATAGTCCTCTTTCTGCGAGGATTGTATTCAATCGGTTAGAAAATATTTTCCTGTTTATGTCTATCACCTCTAAAGTTTATTCATATCCACCCAAACCACCGTTCGCTCATTGCTCAGGTCAAGCAGTCCTGCACTGTATGCCTTTGTGCCGTTTGGGTTTCTCATCATCTGATAACCTATGAAACGATACGGTGAACCGTTATAGGTGATTTCTCGGTTTTCGTTGATTGCTTCGGCTAATTGTTTTTGGGTCATTAAAATAATAACTCCTCTCCGTCTGTGTTAACATTCTGCATTTCCCAACCGTAATGGCGGACACCGCTTGACGGTGAGGTTATACGCTTTGTTTTTTCACTGTAAATCAAGCCGATTGCATCATCACCTGATACACATTTGCCGTTGAGCCTGTTCTTTGTGATGCTCAGCCTGCCGTTATAGGTCTCGTCTTTTTCATCACGTTGATAGCTCATGACAACATCAACCTTGTTTGTGATATCACCGCTGCCTGACACGTCATCATTTGAAAACGACTGATTGCTTTTTCTCGGATGTGCAACAAGAATAATCACAACGTTATGCTTGATTGCAATTTTCTTGAGCCTGCCGACAAAATTGCTTTGTGCCAAATAGAGATTGTTCTGCTCCGTTACGGTGTCCATTGCCGTCATGAGATTGTCAATGCAAATCAGCTTTGTTCCGTATTGCTTGATAACGTTTTCAACCGTGTTTATCAGACTTTCATATTCTTCGCCGTCATCAGGCAGATAGTTATTGTCATAAATATAGGCTCGGTCTTTATACCATGTGCTGATTTTGTCAACGATTGCATCATCAAGATAATATGCCTCATCGCCGTAATCGTTTATTTCAGTGATGATATTGTTCGCTCCTGCAAGCTGATAATCAAGCCAACGCTTGAAGTGGTAATCTGCAAGTTCACCTGAATAAATAAAGGCACTTTCACCTTGCTCCAACGCTTCACAAACAAGCTGCGACATGAAAGTTGACTTACCGTTTCCCCTCTTGCCTGAAAGCAAAACAACCTGTCCGTAAATCAAGCCGCCGATAAGTCTGTCAAGTTCTTTAATGTTGGTTTTTATCTTTGGCAGCGTGTCAAGGTCAACCTTTTCAACCTCGCAAAGCTGCTTGACGTTTTTGATTTTCTGTACCTCGGCGTTTTTGATACATTTTTCAATTGCACTTTTGCCGTATTTGCGGTAGATGTCATTAGCGTCTTTTTCACCGAGATAATCTTCATGACGTACGGCTTTCACTTTTTGAGGCAAACGTTTTTGAAGTTCGTCAATCAATGACATTCTGCCGTTTTCCAAATCGCCGAATACAATGACTTCTTTGAATTTGATAATCCAATCCCAACAGGCGGTAAGCCACCTGAATCCAAGTGCACCTGTGGGAACTGACACGGCATTGTTGAAACCGCAATCGGCAACCGAAAGTGAATCAAGCTGACCTTCGGTAATTATCAATCGACTGAAGCCTTTACACTGTGCCATACCGAACAATATCGGCTTGGTGTCTTTTTCAAACCATTCCTTGCTTTTATCACGTGTTTTGTCAAAATCCGTCTTGCGATATTTCACCGAAACCAAAACATCGTTTTCATCGAAGAACGGAAATACAAGTACTTTAGGGTTATCCTTTTGCGTTGTCAAGCGATATCGTTCGGTTGTCTGCCTGCCGATACCCCTTGACTTCATGAACTCAATTGCGTAATATGTAGGTACGGGCTTTCGCTGAGGTAAGCGTCTGTATTGCTTTTTCTCGTTTTCATAATCGAGTGTGAAGCCAAAATCACGAGCCAATTCAACGAAGTGTCCTTGCTTGCCGCATGAAGCACGAAAACATTTGAACGCTCCACTTTCAAGGTTTATCGAAAAGGTGTCCTTGTCTTTTGCCTTGCCACCGCCGCAATAAGGGCAGAATCTAAAAAACAACTCGCCGCCTTTTTCTTTGGTCTGACTGTTCACAACATTTGCAAAGTCAAACACATCACTTGTTTTAAATATGTAACTCATTGATTTTTAATCTCCAAATATTCAGCCCATGTTATGCCTGCATCAATCAAAGCTTTCGGCAGCGGCATTCCGTCAGGCTTGAATTTGTGCAAGTCAATCTCTCCGTCAGCAAGCCTGTCCGCCCTCAAAGGCGGAGCAGGCGAAGCGGCTGAATTTTTTTCTTTATTTATTTCTTTTTTATTTCTTTTATTCTTATTATTCTTACGCTGTGGTTGATTGTTGGTTATTTGTTGGTTACTTGTTGGTTGCTCGTTTGTTGCTGACTTGGTTGAAGTGTTGGTTGCTTTTTCTTCCGATGATTGATAATCTTCCCAATTTACAATGGTTATGATTGAATATTTGTTGGTTGCTTTGATAGTTATTTCCTTGGTTGATTTTAGCTTGTCCAAAGCTGTTCGCACCTGCTGACGTGAAAAACCTAAATCATCCGCAAGCTTCTTTGTGCCTGTTACAACTTGCCCTTCTTTAAGCGTAACATCCCGCCACGATGTATCTTTATAATTCGCTGTCAGAAGCAAATGCAAAAACACATCTTTAACAACATAATCCTGATACCATCCCCAGGCAACAAGCTTTCTATGTAACTTTATGAAGCCGTTTAATGAATTTGCCATTTGTTTTCACCCACTTTCCAATCGCTCTTTAACTTCCCTGTAAACAATGTCGCCGATGAGCTTTCCACTTGTTTCGGCTTTGCAGAAAATCATCTGACAGTTATATCTCGACAGCCATGCAAGCACGCTTGCGGTGAGCGAAACAGGCTTCATTTTTGAGCGGTATTTGCCGTTATAAATGTTCTCCCACGTGGCGTTTTCAATCAGAAGATAAAGTTTTGCGCCCTTTTCTTTTGCTCTTTCAAACTCTCGTGTAAAGCGCTCACGTGAACGGCAATAGCATCCGCAAAGCTCATCTATGCTCATTTTTCGTTCCACGGCAAAGGAATCGGAAAAGTCCAATTCCTCGCCGTCAGAAAGCGTGCATTTAGCTGAATAATCGCCGAAATCAAGCTTTTTTCGTTCGTAAGGCTTGTTCATTGCATTAAGCCTTGAACGTGCTTGCTTGGTGTCCTGCTCACGAGTATCAACAAGTATTGTGATATGCTCAAGTGCATACTTGATTTCAAAAATATCCATTATCAGTTTTCACCTTAAAATGGTAAATCATCGTCATCAATTTCCTCAAAATCCTGCTTCGGTTTTGTTTGAGCGGAAGTTGATGTTGAGTTTTGAAGCGGCTTATCTTTCGGGATTTTAAACTTACCCTCTCGGATTTTATCAACCGAAACAATCGAATGCGGCTGAGCAGTCCAGCCTGTGCCGCCGTTAAATTTCCATTCTCTGTTCTGCAAAAGGACGCCGATTTTTTTACCTTTGAGTTTGGCTTCGTTCCAATCCCAATGATAGCCCGGATTGCTTTCTTCAATCGCTTCCATTGCACCTTTGAAGCGTGATTTAGTCCATTCGTCACGCTCTGACCCGTCATCGGTTGGAATGTATAACTTTACAACACCTTTCCAACGTTTATCCTCTCTCTGCTGTGAGCGATAGTCATTTGCATAATAATCTTTGAAATCTCCTTCAGTAATATCAAATGAAATTTCAAATTTACTGTAAATTGAACCGTCTTGAGCTTCATATTCTTTTTCTTCGGCGGCTTTAATAACACCTATGTAACCGCCTGCGGGAATTTTTTCTCTTTCCGTGTAAGCCTTGGTTTCTGCGTAATTGTTAAATGGTTTCATAATTTTATACTCCTTTGTAATTATTAAAAAGTGCTTTCACTATATCCGCCAAACAGCGGATTTTGTCGCACGTTTTATGCGACTTTAATTATTAAAAATTATTAAGTTTTCATGTCAATTCATAATATTGACGTATTGTTTCGTCAACCTTTTTCAGGTCGTTTTCGATTTTTGCTTCGTTAAACATTCCCATCGGAGATTTAACGGTATCAAAGCCGTTGGTCTGAGTTGTGAAGTAGTAGTGACCGTCTTCCACAAGTGTTTTGAGCACGATTGTACACATTCCCTCGACAGAATAGTTATCCGTCATTTTACCGACCGTTTTAAATTTTTCTTTGCCGTTTGCGTCTGTTTCAATGTGACCAAGCAGATATACAATTACATTACTCGGCAATTCTTTGATTATCATTTGAACAAGTGTCCAAAAGTTCAATGCGATATCAGTAAACTTCTGATACCCCTGAATCTTAGCATTTCTCATATATTCATTGGCTTGTAGGTACTGTGCATCATCAATGACAATCGATTTTGCTTTTGCTTTTTTTATCACCTGTTCAATTTTCATATAATCATCTGAATTGAACGGCTTGAGTGTTGATTTAAACGGCAGCGGTTTGGAACTCACGTTAATGATTCCAACCTCACCGTCTTTAAAATTGCGAAGCGAAGCACTTTTTCCGCTTCCGCTTTCACCTAAAACTAACACGGGTATACCCATTGCTTAATCCTCCCTTTTGCTATTTATAAAATTTAGCAATTTATTTTTACAGTCACGACATAAATCGTATTTAGTTGTTAAAAACGAAAGGTATTCCTTATTTAGACTTATCTCTATTTGATACTGGTCATATCCTTTGATTATGTTTTTGCACATATCACACTGTATATTTTTTGCCATTATTATCTCCTTCCTCAAAAACTATCGGGCAGCCGACCTCGTCAATACCGTATTGTATATATTCAATCGGTATGATTTTGTCGCGCTGCAATCTGCATCGGCATCTGTTCATGCCTTTGTCAAGATAGAGGTATTCACAGTTTCGGCAGGTAACTTCACCGTTTGCGAAGTGTACCGGAACTGTTGCATAACCTGTTTTGTAATGAGTGATTCCGCCTTTATCCTTCTGCATTTTTCATCATCTCCTTTTTACTCACTGCGGGATAGGCTCATATAAATCTTTTGCACCTTCGCCGCACACACTGCGCTTTGCGGGTGGCAATTTTGTTCTTGCCGTTCCTGATACGCAATATCCTGAATGTGCGCGGACGAGCGATGAAGAACATTTGCAAGCCTGACACGCGATATGTTCTGCGGACAATGTCCGCCGTTTTCGGCACAGAATGAATCTAATTCCATGCGGTTCATGTGCGTACCGCCTCCATTTCATCAAGTACAGTCGGCAGGTGGTCTGCGAAATGCGATAAGTCGTTAAACATCCACTCACGAGCGAGTTGTTCAAGCATATCCTTATCACCGGTATACCAATTTGCACATTGCATTTGAAGATAGTTCCACAGCACATTTTCTATGCGTTTCACACCGCCGTATACATCAAACAAATTTATCAGCAGCGGGTTAAGTGCCACGCTTTCTTTTTCAACGTGTTCGGAATATTGCTTTATGGTTTTCAGGTCCGCATTTGACTTGATGCAGTTTTCACAGACAGAGCCAACGGATTCATCCGGCGTTATCCATTCACCGCATACTCTGCATTGCTCGGCTTCCTCAAACTCGCCGCCGCAGTTGCAATCAGGGTTTGTCAATAGCTCCACAGCGATTGATTCTCCATAAGGGTAGTGCTCGGTGTATGTGGACAGTGTGTCTTTTACTTGTCCGCAGGTTTTACATTTGTACATGGGTGTTCCTTTCTTTTAACGCTTGTTCGGCTTCCTCTCGGGATAGGAAAACTGTTTTGCCGAATTCAGATTTATTTTCTATAATCCATTCAACATCGGGCGGCTTAATCCCTATTGCTCTGCCTTTGATTGGACCTTCGCAATAAACGGTATCGTTTATACTACAGGGCAGTTCAATAAGTCTGCCTTGCTCCTCCAAACTTGCATAATAACTGAGCTTTTCCGCTGCGTTTTCAAGCCTGTCGGCTGTAGCAAGCATCATGTCACCTATGCATTTAGCTGAACCCACATTAAACCGACATTCACAGCAATGCGGTACATTTTCTTCGCCTGCACAACGTCTCAACTGTTCAATCAATTTCTCTGTTGTCATGTTAATTCTCCTTTCGGCGGTTCGGGCAGCGGCATCCAATGGGTTGGAGTGTAATACACATACATTGAACCATCAGCAAGAAACCAAAGATTTTTATATCGGTATAATGGCTGTTTGTTTCTGATACCGTTTCCATCATCAATTTTTGTATTAACGATAACTTTTTCTGGTGGTAGTTCGTCTTTTACACTTGTCCAGTTATGCATATCTTCCTCCCGGTGGTGTTACTGATTCTGCCTTGCGAACACTTGGCTCACGTCGTTGATAGTAGTTGCAGCTTACTACTATTTGAAAACTTTCGTTTTCCAGTAGCTTTTCCAAATCATGTGTTTGCTGTCGCAGAGCAGCACAATTGCCTTTTATATTGCATATCTCACTATGTATGCATTCTTCACACGAATCTTCTATTATTCTTGTTACGCTCATTCTCTCACCTCCAACAGTTCAGAATTGTCATAGATGTTGCCGATGACTTCAACATCACCA
>JAMPDR010000032.1 GCA_023665555.1 Ruminococcus sp. | reverse complement strand
TATAGTTAATAGAACAGAAACTATTTGTTATTATTTTATTAACAATTACGGTTTAAAATAATTCTTGTAAGAAATCATTATATGGGAGGAATTGAGATGCTCTTTAAACTTGAAATGCCTGATATTCTTGGAATCCTGAATGCGATTTTCGGCGTTATAAGAAGAATGTTAGGTATCAAAGACTGATTGCAGTGGATGTGATCTGGCTATAAGCGATTTAAAAAAATTAGAACTCTCGATGCGTGGTCGGGAGTTTTATTTTTTAGTTGCAAATGGATAAATATAAATCATATACAGATTAAATAGAATACAAATCTTTTCGTAAATTCTCTAATTCGGCTTGAATCTTATCGATTTGTTCTATTAATGTATTTTTATTTGGAATGTTTTCACTGTTTCTGCCAAGCAGATAATCTGCGGAAACACCAAAAAAATCAGCAAGCTTTATGATGGCAAAGCTGTCGGGGTTTGTTTTTCCTGTTTCATAATTTGAGAGTGTTTTTTGGTCGATGCCGGTTGCCTTGGCCACATCTATTTGTCGCAGGTCAGCGTCTTCACGCAAATCTCTAATTCTATTCATTAATGGCATACCTTCCTATTTTTCTTCAAATTATACTAATTTTTTAGTATAATTCACTTGACTTACTAAAAATATACTGATATAATAGCAATTACAGTAATATTTTAGTATAACGGAGGAAGATTATGTATTGTAAAAACTGTGGAAAAGAAATTGCTGATAATGCGGCGGTATGTGTAAATTGCGGTGTTTCATCGGGAAAAGGAAACAACTTTTGTCATAGCTGCGGAGCAGCAACAAATCCGGAAGCAACTGTTTGTGTTAAATGCGGTGTCAATTTAAACAAGAAAGCGAATAGTGTAGGAATTGCCGGTGAAAAGAAAAAATGGATGGCAGTAGTGCTTGCAATTCTTTTTGGTGAGTTTGGAGTTCATGATTTTTATCTTGGCTACAATAAAAGGGGATTAATAAAACTGATTTCACTTTTGGTGGGTGCTATAACTGCTGTGTTTATTGTCGGTTTCATCATAATTTTGGCTATTATAATATGGATTATAGTTGATATAATTCGCATTGTCACCGGAAAAATGACTGATTCGGATGGAAATGAATTAGTATAAAACACCATACCACAAAGCAAAATGCTGACTCGTCAGTAAAGCTTTGTGGTATTTTTACTATATAGAAGTGGCCAATCAGGAGATCGCTGATTTACTTTATCTGTGTGATTTTATCGCCCTTAACAAGGAACACACGTTTTGCAAGCGGAAACAGAAACTGATCGTTCATTGAGTCAGTGTAGAAATCATCAATTTCACCTTCCGGAAAAGCCTCTTTAAAGCATGCGATTTTCCCTTCACGGAAGCATGCCTTTCTTACAACACCTTCTTTAAGGTCAAGGTCGGTTGCAAGCAAATGCTTAACTCCTATTCGGTTGCAAATTTCACGCATCATAAATTCGGGTGAGGCGGTTATAATAACATCGTCATCACGTTGGATATCCTTATAAAACGGCTTGATTTTCTTTTCATGCTTATCCCAAAATTTTGTGACAAGTCCGCTGACGTCAACATCGTTTTCAGCAAAATACTTCTTTAGCGTGTGGGCATACTTGTTGGTAAAATCATCAAAGGTTATTTTCTCTTTTTTGTAAAGATACATAATTTTGATTACGGTAGGAAGAAAAGTGATGATTTTAGGGTCGGTTTTCAGATAGCTGAAAATAAATTCAAGAGAACTTTCTCCGTCATAGATAGTTTCGTCAAAGTCATAAGCGTTCATGGTGATTCTCCTTTTATTTCAGAACTTCATTTTCGCGATTTAAAATTTTTCTTTAATTCGGCTTAATTATAAAGTAAATTCAAAAACAAATCAATGCTTTTTAGGTTATAGATTACAGATTTTAAGGAGAATTTAAGCAATAGTAATATATTAAATATGAAACTATTTTGCTTTAATGTGTTATATTAAAACAAAGTTTACATGGGAGAGTGTTTTTATATGGGCTTCATGAACAAATTCAGAGCATTTATGTATGGTCGTTACGGCATGGATCAGCTTAACATCGGATTGATGGTTCTCGGCTGCGTGGTGACTTTTTCGCTTTCATTTACGCGTACTCCGTATCTTCGTTTGCTTGGATTCATTCCATATATAATAGTGATTGTTCGCGCACTGTCGCGAAACATTGAGGGCAACAGAGCCGCAAATGAGAAGTTCCTTAAAGTTTGGTACAAATGCAAGAATACCTTCAACAACAAGCAAAGACAGGCACAGGACTACAATCATAAGTACTATCATTGCCCGCAATGTTCACATGTTCTTCGTGTGCCAAAAGGCAGAGGAAAAATAGAAATCACATGCCCATATTGCAACAGAAAATTCAAAAAGAACACCGGCAAGCTTGTAAAATAATAACATTCATTGTATAATGTAATCATACTGATGTTTGAAAGGGAGAAACTCCGATGAAAACTATTCTGGTAACAGGTGGCGCCGGCTTTATCGGCTCAAACTTTGTTTATTATATGCTTGGCAAGCATGAGGATTACAACATTGTTTGTCTGGATGCGCTGACATATGCAGGAAATCTTGAAACGTTGGATGCCGCAATGAAAGATGAGCGATTTACTTTTGTTAAAGGTGATATCACAGACCGTAAGGCGGTATATGAACTTTTTGAAAGTGTGAAATTTGATGCGGTTGTGAATTTTGCTGCAGAATCTCATGTTGACCGTTCGATTGAAGAACCGGAGATATTCCTCAAAACGAACATACTCGGCACACAAGTTTTGCTTGATGCATGCCGCAAATACGGCAATATACGCTATCATCAGGTTTCAACTGATGAGGTTTACGGTGATTTACCGCTCGACAGACCTGACTTGTTCTTCACGGAACAGACTCCGATTCACACATCTTCGCCCTATTCTGCAAGCAAGGCATCAGCCGATTTGCTTGTTATGGCATATTACAGAACCTATGGTTTACCCGTTACGATAAGCCGTTGTTCAAACAATTACGGACCTTATCATTTTCCTGAAAAGCTGATTCCGTTGATGATTGCAAATGCTCTTGAGGGTAAAAGCCTTCCTGTTTACGGTGAGGGCAAAAATGTCCGTGACTGGCTCTATGTTGAAGATCACTGCAAGGCAATCGATCTCATTGTTGAAAACGGCACGATCGGTGAGGTATACAACATCGGCGGTCATAACGAAAAGAGCAATCTTGAAGTTGTAAAAACAGTTTTGCGAATTCTCGGAAAAGATGAAAGCCTGATAACATTTGTAAAAGACCGTCCGGGTCATGATATGCGTTATGCAATTGATCCCACAAAGATAAAAAATGAACTCGGTTGGTATCCGGAAACAAGCTTTGATGAAGGCATCAAAAAAACCGTTGAATGGTATCTCGCAAACCGTGATTGGTGGGAGAATATCATAAATGGTGAGTATGTTAAATACTATGAAAAGATGTACTCGAACAGATGAATTTATGCAGATGTTTCGCAATGAGCAAGCGGAGATTATTGTATGATTTGTGAGGAAATGTCTTACATATACATAAGATAAATAAGGTTATTTGAGGTGGACAATTTCGTGGCATCTACATGCCGATGCTACCGACAGGGGAATCCCGAGAGATGCAGGAGTAAGCCACGACTGCCGAATAGCCGATTTAACAAGCTAAACCGCCTTTGAGCAATCATCGGCGGGTTTGTTTTTGCGCAGCAGAGTATTTGACAAAATCCATGCTGTCTGTTATATTTTATAATGATATTTTTAATTGAGGTGAGTTCTTGTGACGGATTCAACTATAGCGGCAATTTCAACACCGCAAAACACGGGCGGTATAGGTGTAATCAGAATTTCCGGCGAGGATGCAATTGTAGTTGCAGATAAAATTTTTCAGCCGACGGGAAAAAAGAAGTTGTGTGAACTAAGCGGATACACAGCGGCACACGGCAAAATTGTTTTTGATGGTGAACCGATTGATGAGTGCGTTGCTCTTGTTTTTCGCGCACCGAAAAGTTATACAGGGGAAAATGTGGTTGAACTGTCATGCCATGGTGGTCTTTTTGTTTTGAAAAGAGTTTTGAGGGCGGTTTTTGAATCAGGAGCAAAGCCTGCCGAAGCCGGCGAATTTACCAAAAGAGCCTTTATGAACGGAAAAATAGATCTCACCGAAGCAGAAGCTGTTATGGGCATCATCAATGCCCAGGGTGAACAGGGGGCAAAGGCGGCACTTAATGCACTGGACGGAGCACTGAGCAAAAAGATTTCTGCGCTGAATCATGAACTGCTTTCTGCCGCGGCACATATGTCTGCGTGGGTGGATTATCCCGATGATGATATTGAAGAACTTGATAACTCTGTTTTGCTTGGTACTCTTGAAAATGTGAGAACTGAACTTAAACTATTGCTTTATAAATTTGACGCGGGAAGTGCAATCACAAAAGGTGTTGAAACTGCAATTGTCGGAAAACCCAACGTCGGAAAATCGGCATTGATGAATCTGCTTTCAGGTTTCAGCCGTTCAATTGTTACTGATGTTGCAGGGACGACACGTGATGTCGTTGAACAGACAGTAAATCTTGGTGCTGTTTTGCTGCATCTTGCGGATACAGCAGGCATACATGAAACCGATGATATTGTTGAAAGCATAGGGGTTGACAGAGCAAGGCAAAGGATTGACCGAGCAGGCTTGATTCTTGCAGTTTTTGATTCATCAATGCCGCTTAACGATGCCGACACGGAAATAATGGATTTGTGCAAAGGCAAAAGAGCAATTGCCGTTATAAACAAAACCGACTTGCCAAAGCAAGCCGACATTGATGTAATTAAGCAGTACATTCCGAACACGGTTGAACTTTGTGCAATGAGCGGTGACGGCCTTTCAGAACTTGAACAACTTGCAGAGAAACTGCTTTGCGTTGATGACCTTGACACAAGTGCGGCGATGCTGTCAACCGAGCGTCAAAGGAAGAATACTGTCATGGCAGTTGATGCACTGAATGATGCAATTTCATGTTTAAAAACAGGGGTAACAATGGACGCTGTCAATGTTTGCGTTGATACTGCAATTGGTGCACTGCTTGAACTCACTGGCGAGAAGGCACAGGAAGCCGTTGTTAATGAGGTGTTTTCACAGTTTTGCGTGGGAAAATGATTATTGAAGTAATAAGTAATATGGAATAGTGAAGAGGTATGGTCGCGGATAAAGCTGTAACATATTTTAATTAGCATCCGCGAAATGCGGTAACTGTTAATTTTTAGATTCTAATTTTTAATACTTGTTTAAATCGTTACTTTTCTCCGCGGATGAAAACTTCATATTATATCAATCTCATTCGCGACCGCACTTCTTCACTATTACTTATTACCTATTACTTCTGCGTAGCAGCTGCTTCTCATTCCTAATTTTATCCTTCTGCGGACTATTGCTCACTATAGGTACAATCTCTCCCCGCAATATGAAAAAAAGTAAAAGCCGAGAAATCACATGACTTCTCGGTTCTCACTTTGTATTCTCTCGTTTTAAAAGCGGTGTAATCATTATTAGCTTTTCAGCACCTAAATTATACTATACATACGTCGATTAAATCAATATCATTAATCACCAAGAAAAATTGCTTCGTTTTGGTATTATTAACCTTGAATTTGGCATGTTCAACAAATGTCTGAAAAATAATATGTATAAATTGCCATGTGAAAAAGCTATTATGAACGATTTTTTACAAATATTAAATATTTTTATTATTATAAATGAATATACCATTTTGTAATTATACAATAGGCCGCTATGTTGTCGGATAACAGACATAGCGGCACTGTCGGACAACAAATAGTGCTTCATTTTCTGTGAAAACGGAGATATAATATTAATGCATATTTTTTCATAAATTATTCAGATTACAGTAGAAAAATTATAAATAATATGATATAATAACTATAATTTGTTGTGTATTTTTACATAGTAGCAAATAGTTGTCAACTTTATTTCTAAAGGAGATTTAAAATGAGTGTTAAAGAATTAATTGTCAACGCCGGAAGTTCATCGCTTAAGTATACTGTCTATCTTATGCCGGAGGCAGAAGTTCTTGCTAATGGTATTTTTGAACAGCTTGGCACAGCTTTTCCGACATTTACTCACAAACTGCCCGATGAAAACGGCGAACTTCAGAAAGTTATTGCAAAGAAAGCAATCGAGCCGAATTCTGACCATGATGCAGCCATCAGAATCCTTATTGATACCCTTGTAAGCAAGGAATACGGTGTTCTTGAGTCAATGGATGAAATTGCAGCAGTAGGCCACCGTGTTGTTCACGGCGGTGAGGAGTTCAGCGGTTCTGTGCTTATTAACGAAGATGTTAAAAAGGCAATTGAAAAGTGCATTCCTCTCGGACCGCTTCACAATCCTGCAAACTTGCTCGGAATCAACGTTTGCGAAAAAATCATGAAAGGTGTTCCGCAGGTCGGAGTTTTTGATACCGCTTTCCATCAGACAATGGCTCCCGAAGCATATATGTATGCACTGCCTTACAGATATTACAGAGATTACGGAATTCGCCGTTACGGTTTCCACGGCACATCTCACAGATATATCGCAAAGAAAACTGCTGAGTTCCTTTGCAAAAAATATCCCGGTAAATACGATCCCGAAACACTTCGTGTTGTTACATGCCACCTTGGAAATGGCTCATCACTTGCTGCAATTAAGGGTGGCAAATGCGTTGACACAACAATGGGTCTTACTCCGCTTGAGGGCATTATGATGGGAACTCGCTCAGGCTCAATCGACCCTGCAATTATTCCGTTCCTTATGAAGAAAGAGAATCTTTCAGCCGATGATATTGACGCAGTTCTCAACAAAAAATCAGGCATGCTCGGTTTAACATCAGACGATCCTAACAATGAAGCAACCAGCGATAACAGAACGATTGAACAAAGATCAACTTCAGGCGATGAGCGTGCACAGCTTGTTGAAAAAATGTTCTGTCATCAGCTTAAAAAGCTCATCGGCGGTTATATTGCAATCATGGGCGGAGCAGACGCAGTTGTATTTACAGGCGGCATCGGCGAGAATAACCCGCACTACAGAACATGGGTTGCTGAAAACTTCAAGTTCCTCGGAACTGAGATTGACGAAGAAGCAAACCATGTCAGAGGCGAAGAGATTGAGATTTCAACTGATGATTCAGCACTGAAATTCCTTGTTATACCGACTGACGAAGAACTTATGATTGCTCAGGATACTTATGAACTTACACAAGCATGAGTTTGATTAACATTTAATAAAATAAGGTTGCGGGTAAAATCATCTGCAACCTTTTATTTTGTGTCCGCAAATCGCAAATGAAGATAGTAGATTGATTCAAAATTTACCTAGTAAAAAAATCATCACATTGCCTTGACAAAGTGATGATGGAAGTATATACTAATAACGTAGGGTATACTGTGTATAGCAGTTATGTCCTCGTTAGATTGTTAAAAAATAACCACCTGATTTGGACGTTGGGGCGGTTATTTTTTTATGGCTACAATTATCAAAAATATAACAATTAATATCAATGCTATGTATTCCATTATTGTTTTCACCTCCCTTGACCGTATTCGCGAGAATAGCGCTGAGGGGTTGGTGAGAACATAACCGCTATATATTCTGTATGCACAGTATTGTGATCCCTACGGCAGCCTTGGACTGCTCTTTTGTTATAACATGTTTGTCATATTTTGTCAAATAAAATATTGCATATTGAAACGGCATGGCTATTTTGTGGACGAAACTAAAAATGTGTATAATAAAATATTCACAATTACAACACAAGGAAAACAAATTTTTAAGTTGTTTTTTAGTTTTTACCGCTATTATAGTAATATATTTTTCACACATAACGTCATTATCCATAAAAAGAACACATAAAATTTGTGCAGTTTAATTATTTCTAATATTTATTTTCTTGACAAAGCGATACTATTGTGATATAGTGAACACTGTTAATAATTAACGCTGTTAAGTTCTTTTGAAAATCGGAGGTGACAGTTGTGCGAAAGGATGAATTGCGAACTGAAATAATCAACGTTTTTGCAGGGTTGAGCCATATGAGAACGTTCGGTGATATTCAAACAAATCTTAAGGGTGAAAACTTTCTGCTTGCGCATCTTTTCAACAGCGGCGGAGAAAGCACACCCGGTAAGCTTGCTGAATTTCTTGATGTTTCTGCGGCTAGGATCGCGGCCATTTTGCGTTCGCTTGAAAGCAAGGATTTCATTGAACGAATTTCTGACGGAAAAGATAAACGCAGGATCATGGTTAAACTCACTGAGGACGGCAGAAAGTGGGTTGATTCAATTCAGTGTGACATAATCAGGCATGCCTCGGATGTTCTGGAGGGACTTGGTGAAGAGGATAGCGCAGAACTTGTTCGGATACTGAAAAAAATCATACATCTTGAAAATAAAAGAGCAGAAGCCTTGAATAAAAAATAACCAAACTAATCTTAATCTAATGTAAGGAAAATCTGATCAAGTCAAGGCAGACTCAGATTAATCAGAGATTCCAAATGCATAATGGGGTGATTACACTGAAAACTGCAACAAAAAAAATAATGAGCATTTTGCTTTGCATATTGATGCTGTCACTTACTCTTACTCCGGCATATGCCGCTGTAACTTATCCGGCAGGTGTCACTGAGCAGAGCGCAGAAAAAAGCGCAGGAAAAACAGATATACTTATTGCCAATGCAGTGGATGCGCTTGAGAAAAAAACATTGAGTCAGCTGGTTTATCCGATGTTGTTTTCAAATGAAACCGTTTCGGGTATTCTGACTTCGGTATATGGTTCGCTTGCAGAAAATGCGGATTCTTTAGACAGACTCGGTATTGATATTTCGACCAAGGCGGTTGCCGAAGGTCTTTCAGCATATCCTGCCGTTTCACAAAGAGTTGCGGCGGCAGCAGATTGGAACAGCGTTGACCTTGACGGTGTCGATTGGGGTATCACAACTAAACAGCAGTTTGCCGATGCACTTGCGGCAATGCTGAACAGTTTTAACGATGTTCTTTACATGGTTCTTTGCTCAGGTACTTATTCTGCCGGAATCATCAATCTTAAAGGTGATGACGGATACGGCAACGGTGTTGTGAGCATGCTTACGGCTCTCGGATGCACAAGCATAACAGATGCGGCTGAATATAAAACTCAGGCTGATGCAAACAAGAACACAATGATTTCTAATATCGTGATGTCGGTGTTCTCAATGCTCGATTCTATTCTTGAAGCGCCTGCAACAAGGCTCAGTCAGATCATGCCGAACCTTGCACATTATCTGAAAAACGGTGGATTCCAAGATTCAGTTAATGCACTCATGAGTCCGCTGACTCTCGGAATCGGAAAATATATATCACTGTTTTCAGGCTCAACCATGCTCACTTTGCTCATGTTTTTGCAAGATCCCAGCAAGTATACAATCAATTTCAGCGAAAATATGACAACCATTCTCAACGATGCAATGGCAAGTTCTGAACTTCAGCTTGCAGAAATTGACCTTGATGCTATTGCCGCTTGCGGAACACTCAATGGTGACACGGTTGTTGCAAATGTCGGCGAGTCATATACGGTGATTTTCCGCTGGCTGATTGATACTCTGAAGCTTAACAAAGATAAACTCAAGGAAATGATGAAGCAGGAAAATACCGCTTCTTCTACTGAAGAGCAAAGCATAGATATCAACAAGGTCATTGATTCACTGCTTGCTAAAAGTACCGATGAAATTTTTGCAATGCTTGTTGAACTTCTGACTGCTGAAAGCGGTACAGAACTTGATTATCAGTGGCAGACACCGCAGTTTACGAAAACTCAGGTAAGCTATACTGCAAACCTCGGACAGGAAAAATATCAAAGAGTGCTTGACGGCATTGATGATTTGCTCAATCAATTTATAGCTGAAAATGATAAAAACAGCACCTTACAGTCAACGTTGAAAGAAGCAATATATTCACCGACACTCATTTCGACATTGGTCACTTCAATATATGGTGCTCTCGGTGACGGTGAAATGGGTCAGATGGTGAGTATGCTCGGCTTGCCGGCGACTCCGTCACAGCTTGCCGCTGTGCTTACCGGCAGTCAGTTTAGTTCTGCAAGATACACGCTTTCAAGATATTCAAACTGGAAAAATGTCAATGCAAACAGTCTTTACTGGGGCTTTACAACGGGTGATGCAAAAGGCTTTAAAAATGCACTTGTTGCTGTACTTAGTCCGTTTGCTCCAATGCTCAGAATGTTGCTTGCGGCAGACAGAATTGAGATTCTGGGTGCAATTGGTTTCTGCGGATCCAACGGATATAACACAGCGATTATTCCGCTTCTTGAAGCGATAGGCTGTCCGAGTGATGATATACTCACATATGAGCAATTCAAGGCTCAAGCCGGTGAGGACGGTGTTATTGAAAATCTTTTGACTCCGATTTTGTCACTTGTGAACAAGGTCATTGACAAGCCGATTTACACTTTAACTGAAATTTTGCCGAACATTATTTTCTTCGTGCAGAACGGTTCAATGATACAGTGCATTGAAAATCTTATAAAACCGCTTACAGATATGCTTGATAAACTCTCAATTTCAATTGCTGATTTCGGCATTGATTTTGCAGAACTTAAATCAAAGGATTTGCTTGCAGAAATAACCGAAAAACTTCCCGAACTTACGGATGAGATCAATCTTGGTAAACCGAACCTTGCCGCTTTGGCAGGAATAGGTGAACTTACTACGGTTGAAAGCAAGCGTACTTATAACGGTGTAGCGGCTCAAGTGTCATATGTCAAAGCTGATCAAACAGCCGTGCTCATGACGATCCTCAGATATTTTGTAGGCTTGCTCAAAGACCCTGCCAACGAGAGTCTTATGGGCGGCATGATGGGCGGTTTCGGTGATAATGATATGTTTGCTCAGGCATCGGGCGGAATTGGTGACGAGATGGCAAACATGAGCACGGATGAAACGATTGAATGGCTCTATAAACTGCTGTTCAGAGAAAGAGCCGTTTCAACAACGGTTGCTTATGATAGTGATTACTCAACCGAAATAGTTTATCAGCCAAAAGAAGAAAGTAACACAAAGCAAATTGTTATACCGATAATAGTTATTCTTGTTGTTATTGCAGCATTTTTGATTATCAGAAGAAAAAGAATTAAGGTGTTGCTTGAAAACAGAAAACTCAAAAAGTCGATCGACACATCGGCAAAATCACAGCAGGAGGTGTAATTATGCTGATACTTAAAGATATAGTTAAAGATTATGTGACAGGTGACACAACCGTCAGAGCGATGAAAAACATCAGCATCAATTTCAGAGAAAATGAATTTGTTGCAATTCTCGGTCCGTCGGGTTGCGGTAAAACAACAATGCTTAACATCATCGGCGGACTTGACAGATACACGAGCGGTGACCTTGTTATTAACGGTAAGTCAACTAAAACTTTCACCGATGATGATTGGGATACTTACAGAAACCATTCAATCGGATTTATTTTCCAAAGCTACAATCTGATTCCGCATCAGACAGTTGTTGAAAACGTTGAACTTGCGTTGACACTTTCCGGTGTGTCAAAGAAAGAAAGACGCAAGAGGGCAATTGAAGCGCTTGAAAAGGTAGGCCTCGGTGAATGTCTTGACAAAAGACCGAGTCAGATGTCAGGCGGCCAGATGCAGCGTGTTGCAATTGCGCGCGCACTTATCAACAGTCCTGATATTCTTCTTGCCGATGAGCCGACAGGTGCGCTTGACAGTGAAACAAGTATTCAGATCATGGAACTGCTTAAGGAGATTGCAAAAGATAAGCTCATTATCATGGTTACTCATAACCCGGAACTTGCTTATCAATATGCGAACAGAATCGTAAGCTGTCTTGACGGTGAAGTGGTTGATGATTCTAATCCTTTTATTCCCGAACAGGCAGATTATGAATATGAAAAGAAGAAAGCCGAAGAGGAAAAAGCTAAGGGCAAAAAACCGTCAATGTCAATGATTACAGCATTCTCTCTCAGCCTTAGAAACCTTTTCACAAAACGCGGCAGAACGCTTATGACTGCATTTGCAGGAAGTATTGGTATCATCGGTATTGCACTTGTTCTTGCGCTTCAAACAGGTATCAATAGCTATATTGATAAAATTGAAAGCGACGCATTGTTGCTTTATCCGATGTCAGTTGAAAAAGAAGCGATGAACATGGATAATGTTCTCGGTTCTCTCACAGGATTCAGTCCGACAGCAGAGGCCGACCACGAAAAAGATGCAATTTACACGAACGATTCCGTGACGCAGATGCTCAACATGTTCATTTCTCAGGCATCAGCAAACAACCTGCAGAGTTTTAAGAAATATGTTGACACTAACCTTGATAAGTTTAAGTCGCTTTGCAACGATGTTCAGTTCAACTATTCTGCTCCGTTGAATATATACAGAGCCGACACTGATAACGGTGTTGTGCAGGTTAGTCCGAACACGATCATGGACAGCATGAGTATGGGCGGAATGGAAAACATGGGCAGCTTTGTTGACATGGACAGTTTTACGAATCTTTGGCAGCAGCTTATCGGAGATAATGCAACAATCGAAGAACATTATGACATTATTTCCGGCAGACTTCCTGAAAAATATAACGAAGTTGTGGTTGTTGTTGACGGCAACAATGAAATCAATGAAATGATGGCATATGCACTCGGTCTTAAGGATCAGAGCACTTTTGCAACTGATCTTATGGATACGATAGCTAATAAGCAAGAAGCTGACACAGGTCTTGCTGAAAAATATTCTTATGATGATATACTCAGCTTGAAATACAAACTTGTTTTAAGCTGTGACTATATGCACAAGGATGACAAAACAGGCCTTTGGCAGGATATGAGGGCAAACAATCTCTATGTTAAGAATCTCATTGATAACGGTGTGGATATCAATGTTGTCGGAATTGTCCGTCCGGATGAGGACAACGTTCTCTCAGTCGGAACAGGCAGTATCGGCTACAGAGCCGACCTTATGGAATATGTTCTTGACAAAACTGCTGAATCACAGGTCGTTAAAGAGCAGTTGAGCAACACCAAGAGGGATGTTATCACAGGCCTTGAATTCATGGATAAGACGGTCAACGACTTTGACCTTGTTGACATTGACCTAAAAGAAATCGACTTCAACTATCTTGACATAACTCCGTTTATGAGCATGGCAGGCGACATGGATCTTTCACAGATCGATATCACCGACATGTCCTCAATGTTCGATTTCGGTGACCTTTCGGATTTGCAGAAAAAGCTGATGGAAGGTTTTCTGAGTGATGAGCAGGTGCTTGCACTCAAACAGGCATATCTTGACACGGTGAATGCTCAATGCTCGCTTGAAAATACATACAAGACTCTCGGTTATACAACAAAAGATAACCCAAGTTCAATTGCGCTTTATCCTAAAGATTTTGAAACAAAAGCAGAAGTCAACAATATGGTTGATTATTATAATGAATCGGTGACAAATGATGGCCATGCAGAACTTACAATCAACTGTACCGACTATATCGGAATCGTTATGAGCGTTGCAACTCAGGCAATCAACATCGTTTCATACACACTTATCATCTTTGTTGCAATTTCGCTTGTTGTTTCTTCAATCATGATCGGAATCATCACTTATGTTTCGGTTATTGAAAGAACAAAAGAAATTGGTATTCTCAGAAGTATCGGTGCATCAAAGCGTGACATTTCAAATGTGTTCAATGCAGAAACGATCATCATCGGTTTCAGTGCAGGATTTGTGGGAATACTGGTGACGACGCTGCTGGAAATTCCGATAAACTTGCTGTTAAAGCATTTCACAGGTACTGCGGTAGGAGCTGTTCTTCCGGTTGTATCAGGTGTGATTCTCATTGCAATAAGCATGTTCCTCACATTCATTGCAGGTCTTGTCCCATCATCAATGGCGGCTAAGAAAGATCCGGTTGAAGCACTCAGAAGTGAATAAGACCAAATAAAAAATATTGGGCTGTTGCATTTAGTGCGACAGCCCGTTATAGTACTTGCTTACGGCTATGATGGTACTGCGTACGGCTATGATGCGGGGAAGATTGTACTAATGGTAAGTAATAGTCCGCAGAAGAAGGAAATAAGGTATGCGTAGCAACTGCTCCTCGTTTCTAATCATTTCTCCCTCTGCGGACCGAATCCTGCAGCTGACATAAACTTGAACCGCATCAATGCAAAACATTAGCTATTTCATTTATTATTTTATCGACTTTTTACGCATTATTTCTTAATGATAAATATACAAACGGGCATATTATGTATAATATAAATATCTACATACAAGGAGGATAATCAACATGAAAAAAGTATTAGCAATTTTTCTTTCAATTCTTTGTGTATTTTCGCTCTTCGGTGTTACGGCATCGGCTAACGATATGTTTGAAGATGACAGAACAACCACAACAGAAGAATCTACTCTTTACGGAATTACTTATGAGAAAGAAACTGCTGCTGACGTTAAAATGATGTACAAACCGAATTCGAGCCTTAGCCTTGACGGACCGGGATATGTATATGTTACAAAGGACACTCCGCTTGCTATTGACCATGAGTTCATTTGCTGGAGAGATCTTGAGGGTAATCTCTATTACGGCGGTGATCCGTTCTATGTTGACGGTGAAGTAACTCTTTACGCTGTTTGGGAAGAAAAGAAAGACAATGATCCGTATCTCCTTAGATTGCTCAAAACAGTTGTTCAGATTTTCCAGAGAATGCTTTATAAGGCTCTTGGTGTGTTTGAAGATCCCAAGGATTTTGACAGCACTTATGTTCACACAACTATATTTGAAGTTGTTGAAATCGGTTGATTAAATCTAAATCAAAGCAGACTGTCCGTCAGATTACGTGACAGTCTGCTTTTTTTATGAGGAATTATGGTCGCGAATCACCATATCCGTGACCTTATATTTCTACCCGCGAAAGAAAGTAATATTATACTCTGCGGACTGAACCTTACAATAGCTGTAATCTTACCCGCAATTACGCATTAAGCATTACGAATTACGCATTAATTCTATAGTCCGTCAAAGCTTTAAATTCATATCCTTGCTCACGCGCTTTGTCAATAATTTCGCCTAAAGCGGCAGCATTATCTTTAGAAACGGAGTGAAGAAGAATTACTGCGCCGCTGTGAAGTCTTGAAAGAACAGTTTCAACGGCATAATCTTTACCCTTTATTTCATTTACGTTCCAGTCGTTATATGCAACCGACCAAAACACACTCATATATCCGAGAGATGAAACAAGGTCAAGTGCACTTTCATTGTATTCACCTGCCGGAAATCGGAAATATTTTGCAGCGTAGCCAAAGTTTTCACGAAGATAGTTTTCTGTGTCCTGAATTTCTTTCGCCATCTGTGTTCGGTTAATTGTTGCAAAAGACGGATGTGTGTTTGAATGGTTGCCCACAATGTGTCCTTCGGCGATCATTCTTTTGATGAGTTCAGGCTGTTTTTTGATGTGATCAAGGGTGCAGAAAAATATTGCAGGCACATTTTTTTCTTTCAGTGTATCAAGAACAGTGCTTGTCAGATTTTCATATTCCCAGCCACAGTCAAAAGTCAGATAAAGCACTTTTTGGCCGCTTGTGCGATCAAGTGTCAACGCACCATATTTGTCAAAAGTATCTTGAAAGGCCACAACTGTGTGATGAGGTTCGCCGCCGCTTGCAGGACCGTGGGAGTGTGAAACCTTTTTGGTAGACAGTCCTCGTGTGTTATTCGGGTCGGCAACGGAGTAGGTGACTTTATCAAGCGGAGCAAAGCCTGTTTCAGTGCCCGCACCTTTGATACCTGTTATAATCATGTCCTCTCCGACGTTGTAGTCAATGGCATCAGATTGCGATATTTCGATTTCGGTTTGCTTTTCCACAGCTTGACTTTCGCCGTCGGTTGAAACACGTTCGCTGACAGTGGTGTCGTTAGGTGCATCTTCTGTTGGTGTCAGGTCAGACGGTCTATTGGTAATAGTGTTATCATCACCACATGCACATAAAGAAAAAATCAGCACGAGCGATAAACAAAGGCAAATAATTTTTTTCATGGTTGAAACCTCCAAAATTAATTTGAAATGAAGAGCGAGGAGTTAAGGTTGCGGGTCAAAATGTAGATGGTTTTAATTTTTATCCGCGAATAAAGATAGCGATTGCGGTTAGAATTTTTAATTCATAGTTTTCTAATAAGCTATCATCGTTCCTCACTCCTAATTCCTAATTAAAAAATATGTATCGGAGTCGAAACTCCGAATGATTTACTTGAACATGTATTGAACATCTTCAAGCATATTGCCCATGGCTTTCATTGCTTTGGACGCTTTTTTCTTATAGGCTTTTTTCATTGAAGAGCCTGCCATTGCGCCTTTCAAAAATGCGGTTGCTCCGCCGACTGCCATGCCGATACTTATTCCTGTCATAACGCTTTTCATTTTCATAGCATTTTGCCTCCGTTATTAAATTAACTTTGAGTTTCAAATCAAAGTTTTTGCATTTATATTTTATCCGTTTGATGCGATTATAAAATTGGAAAAGAATGGTTTTAATTTTTTCTTGACAAAGTGAGAATATATGTGTATAATAACAATTGATATATAACATAAGTTGTATAAAACAGAGAGGAGTAATATTATGCCGCCGAAGATTAAGGTGACTAAGCAGGATATCGTTAAAGCAGCCATGGATGTTATTCGCGAAAGCGGTGAACAAAATTTAAATGCTCGCGCTGTTGCTGCTAAGCTTAAATGTTCAACACAGCCTGTGTTTTCAAATTATGATTCAATGGAGCAGTTGAAGTCAGATGTAATATCTGAAACTTACGTGTTATTTGAGAGGTATACTCAGCGTGAGATAGCATCCGGCAAATATCCGATATATAAAGCGAGCGGTATAGCGTATATACGTTTTGCCGGCGAGGAAAAAGAACTGTTTAAACTGCTTTTTATGTGTGAACGTTCACGTCAAAATCAGGGCGCAGATGAAACATGGAACAATACCATAGGGTTGGTTCAGCAAACAACAGGACTTGATAAGGAAAGAGCCGAACGATTTCATCTTGACATGTGGGTTGTGGTTCACGGAATTGCAACCATGGTTGCAACGTCATATCTCGACTGGGATTTTGACTTGATTAGTCAGGTTATGACGGATACGTTTATAGGCATTATACATCGGTTCGGTCTTGATTCAGAAAGGGAGAAGTTTGATGAAAATAATTGAAATTGAAAATCTGAGCAAAGCATATGGAGATGTTAAAGCAGTTCGAAATCTGAGTTTCAGCGTAAATGAAGGGGAACTGTTTGCGTTCTTAGGACTGAACGGCGCAGGAAAGAGTACAACTATATCTATCATCTGCGGTCAGCTTGCCAAAGATTCCGGTTCAGTTCGTATTAACGGTGAGGAACTCAGCGGAAATATTGACAAAATAAAAAGAGAACTTGGCGTAGTGTTTCAATCATCAGTACTTGACAAGAGTCTTACAGTAAAAGATAACCTTGAAAGCCGTGCGGCTCTGTATGGTATCACAGGAAAAGAATTTAAAGATCGACTTGCAGAACTTGCGGTTATGTTTGAATTCGGCGGTTTGCTCAAACGTCCTGTCGGTAAACTTTCAGGGGGACAGAAAAGAAGGATAGATGTTGCGCGTGCACTGCTGCATAAGCCTAAAATTTTGATTCTTGACGAGCCTACAACTGGACTTGACCCACAGACTAGAAAAACCGTTTGGTCCGTGATCGACAATCTTCGCAAAACGGAGAATATAACCGTATTTCTTACCACGCATTATATGGAAGAAACTACTGATGCTGATCACGTTGTCATATTGAATCACGGTGAAATTGCGGCGCAGGGAACAGTGCAGGAATTGAAAAATAAGTATACCGGTGACTTTATAACATTATATAATGTGACCGAGGAGCAGGTGAGGATGCTTGGAAAGCCGTATGAGAAAATTCCTTCGGCATATAGAATTGCTGTTGAAAATTCGGTTCAGGCAACGGAAATGATCGTTGAAAATCCGCAGTTGTTCACTGATTATGAAATTACAAAGGGTAAAATGGATGATGTTTTCCTTGCAGTGACAGGACTAAAACTTGTTGGAGGTGAGAACGATGCGTGAAATCAGAGCAATGATCAAACGAAACGTGAAACTGTTTTTCAAGGATAAAGGCATGTTTTTCACATCATTGATAACCCCGGTGATTCTGCTTGTTTTGTATGCCACTTTTCTCGGCAATGTTTATCGTGATGCTTTTCTTTCTTCTTTCCCGGAAGGTGTCAGCATTCCCGATAAATTGATAAACGGACTTGTAGGCGGTGAACTTTGTTCATCATTGCTTGCAGTGTGCTGTGTCACAGTTGCGTTTTGTTCAAACATGATCATGGTGCAGGATAGAGTATACGGTGCGGTGAAGGATCTGACAATAACACCGGTCAAAAAATCCGTTCTTGCACTAAGCTATTATATTTCAACGTTCATCTCAACGCTGATCATATGCTTGCTTGCGGTTATAATGGAGTTTATCTATCTTTCAAAGATGGGTTGGTATCTCAGCTTTGCCGATGTTGTGTGCCTGTTGGCTGATGTGATTTTGCTTGTAATGTTCGGTACAGTGCTTTCGTCAATAGTGAATGTATTTTTGCGTACTCAAGGTCAGATCTCAGCAGTGGGAACAATTGTGAGTTCAGTTTACGGATTCATATGCGGTGCATATATGCCGATTTCAAACTTTGCTGATGGTTTGCAAAAAGCAATTTCATTTTTACCGGGCACTTACGGCACTTCACTGTTGAGAAGCCATGCAATGAGGGGCGCGTTTGCAGAACTCGGCAACCTTGGTTTTCCGGAAACAGTGATTGATGAAATCAAAAATGCAGTTGACTGCAACATATATTTCTTTGGCACTCAAGTTGAGGACTCGGCAAAATGCATGATACTTGTGTGTACTGTGGTGGTATTGCTGGCAGTGTACGTCATGCTGAATATGAGAGCAAATTCAATTCGCAATGCTTAATGGTGTTGTGTGCGAGTGCTTGCGCATGGCTATGATGCGGGAAAGGCTGTTCCTAATTGTAAAATTTAGTCCGCAAATCAGGAATGAAGAGCAGTTGCTACGCAGAAATAATATGTAATAAAGTAATAGTGAAGAAGTTTTCATAGATAAACAAAAACAGCGGCACAAATTCAGTGCCGCTGTTGCGCATATTCTGATATTAACCTAATTCAGCCTCGACAGTTCTGTTTTCGGCCAATTTCACCCCATCAACTCCGTCGAATTTATCATCCTTTGGAACAAGCTGATAAATTGAGAATGCAGCAACGGCTATCATTCCGACCGCATGAACGATTCTTTCGTATTTTTTGAGCCTTTTTTCGAGTGGCTTTTTCTTTGTCTTTTTCATTAGAATTTCCACCTTTCATGTGACGATTTATGTCACAAAATTACTTTTTCATCAGTCAATTGTGATTGAGTAACCACATTCGTTGAAATATCGCACAAGGAAACTCTTGTTCTGACCTTTTCTAAGCCATGCGGTTGAAACCTGTTTTGTCTTTGTAATATCATCAAGTAACTCACGATTTTTGTTGCACCATGAACGGTACTCGATATCGGGCATGAAAACTATTCTGCCGCTTTTGTTGTTATTCATGATTAACACCCCTTACAATTATTTATCTTTGACGTTTTGGGGATAATTTATCGCTGAAAAATAAAAACCGCAGATAACTGCGGCTTCATTTTCTTTTGTGTCGGCATCGCCTTATCTTCCCGGGCCGCTTCCAGCCAAGTATTGTCAGCACTGATGAGCTTAACTTCCGTGTTCGGGATGGGAACGGGTGGACCCTCATCGCTAAAGACACCGACTTCGCTGTGCCTATCGCACTTGCGTTTCAGTGATTATTAGTATACTACCCTTGGCATCATTTGTCAACACTTTTTTGAAAATTTTTTCAATTTTTTTCAAAAAGTTTTTATTGTTCAAAATGAGAATATGCGTTTGGTGGTCTGTGCAGACTGAAAGCTATCGTCCGCAGAGGGAGAAATAATTCCTCATTCTTTCCTGCGTCTGCGTTTTGGCACAACAATGCAAACTATAATGCATACTATCACAATCGCAGGATAATAAACGAAAGCGGCATAGTATATAATGTCTTCTATGAGTGATAGTTTCTTATTACTTTGCTCAGACATATAAGTTTTAACTTGAAAAACGTAGTTTTTTCTTACCTCATAAATACTTTCGCCATCGTCATCAATATAGTTTAACTCTGTATCCATCCAATCTTCATGGATTATCTCATAGCTTTTTACTTCATGGTTAAGCCATTTAAATGAAACAAGCACATCTCCGGTGTCCGGGTCATATGCATAACATTCTTCTTGCTCAAGACGTCTTACTTCTGCCTCACCGCTATTATCACGTTCTGTCAAAGTTCCCTTATACTCTGCCGGTATCGGTTTTGGTATTTCCATATATTCCTTAAATCGTTCTGCGGTAAGGAAATGCGGAGATGTTTCATATGTTTTGTCTTTATAAATTCCAAACAGGATTTGTCCGCCGATTCCGCAGCCGATGAACACAAGCGCCAAAACAATTGCACGAAGCCTAAACTTGAAGTTTGCCTTTGCACGTTTGCCCTGCTGTTTGTTGGCGATTTTGTTGAAATGCTTGAGCAGAACAACGGTGATACTTGCGGCGATGATATCAAACGGAACAAGAATCAACAGGCTTGCAGGATATGACAGAATATCCGCTGTGATGATTTGAACTAACGTTGTTATGAACACCAATATCAGGAATATGCTTGCATATGCGGTGATGCGATTCATTTGCAGTTTTTGCTTTTCTTGGGCTGCTTCATCGGAGTCATCATCGGCAATTTTTCCTTTGAGCCTTGCGTGAGATACACCGATTATTACTGCAGAAATTACATAATATATACAAATTGAAAAGAAAAACGCAAAGCCGAAAGAGCCGAGCATATCTGATATACCGCCCATGTTTCCCATTTGAATGGCAAATATTTCTGCTCTGAACAGAGCCAAGCATATTATTCCGCAGGCAACGGTGCAAAGAATCTTATGTGTTGTCATTCCTTTGCTGAATATGTTTTTTATCAAGCTTTCGGTTTTATCAATAACATTGTCTACAATATCATCTATCGGCGGTATAGATTTTGAAGGCGGAGCAGGTTCATTTTCGTCAGTGACTGTGGGTTCGGAATTATTCTTTTCGCCGCGCAAAAGTTCATCGCAGGTCACATCGAAAATGTCTGCAATGATTGGAATCATGCTGAGATCCGGTGAACTTTCGTCACGCTCCCAATGGCTGATTGTTTTATCTGAAACGTTGAGTTTTTCTGCAAGCTGTTTTTGCGTCATGCCGGATTCTTTTCTCAGTTGTGCAATAAACTTACCGATGGTTGTTTTTTCCATGGGTGTACCTCCTCGGTTTGCTTTTTAATGTAGTTTAATTTTAAAGTAAACTGCAACAAAAAGACAACATGACAGGTTGGGAATTACTCTCAGAATCTGAGAATCGGGATAAATAGTTCCGATTTGTAACATTAAATGCAATTTTTGAGTTTATATTTCAATATCCAACTCAACAGGACAATGATCCGAGCCGAAAATTTCGGGATGGATTTTTGCATCTTTTATATCTTTTGCGATGCGTTCTGATACAACAAAATAGTCAATTCTCCAACCAACATTCTTTTCGCGTGCCTTAAAACGATAGCTCCACCATGAATAAGCATCTGTCAGGTCAGGGTAGAGATAGCGGAAAGAATCAACAAAACCGCTTTCGAGCAAAACACTGAATTTGCCGCGTTCCTCGTCAGAAAAACCGGGATTGCCTCGGTTGGTTTTCGGATTTTTCAAGTCAATTTCATTGTGTGCAACATTGAGATCACCACAGAAAATAACAGGCTTATTTTTGTCAAGCGACTTGAGGTATTCACGAAAATCATCTTCCCATTTCATTCTGTATTCGATTCTTTTAAGTCCGTCTTGGGCATTGGGTGTATAACATGTTATGAAATAATAATTTTCAAATTCAAGGGTGATAAGTCTGCCTTCGGTGTCATGCTCGGCGATATCCATGCCGTTGAAAACAGCAATCGGTTCTTCTTTGGTGAAAATTGCCGTGCCCGAATATCCCTTGCGCTCGGCATAGTTCCAATATTGGTGATGTCCCTCAAGATCAAGTTCGATTTGTCCTTGCTGAAGTTTGGTTTCCTGAAGGCAGAAGATATCAGCATCAAGCTGTTTGAACGAATCAATAAAGCCTTTTTGAACGCAGGCACGGATTCCGTTGACATTCCATGAAATCATTTTTTTCATTATAATAATCATATTGCAGTCAATATAAAATTTATCTGCAATTTCTCCTTTCGAGAAAATTTGTTACGTGATTTTTACGTAAGTTTTACTGATTTTATCATAATTTGTAAACTTTTTCAACACATAGTTTTGTTCGGTTGACACTAAGATTGTTATTAAGTATAATAAACATCGATGAACTAGAGATAGAATAATTAGGAATGAGGAGTTAGGAACGGAGGTTGCGGGTAAGCAATCGGCAACTGTCGACTTTTCAACCGCAAAGTATAGATAGCAGTCGAATGATAAATTGTTATTATAATAACTCTCCAACCGCAAAATTTAATTTATTTTCGCGGATGATTGATAAAGATTTGTTACTGATTTATCCGCGTCATTAACTCCTCACTCCTAATTCCTCATAATTTAAAATACAGAAAGAGGTAATTCAAAATGAAAAGACGGGTAGTTGCTTTTGTGCTTTGTGCATTAATGCTGTTTTCTTCTTTGCCGCTTACTTCGCTTGGCGGCATGACAGTTGCTGCTGCGGATTCTGCGGACATAGAAACGCATGATGTCAATCGTCTGCGTGAACTGTATAACAGCGTTCCGCGTGATGGCTGGAAACAGTATGTTGACACAAGTATTCTCGAAACATGGTATAATGAGGGTGAAAAGGTTCTTGAAAATCCCGAAAAATATAATCAGGACTATATCGACCTTATTTCTGAAAGCCTTGAAAAGGCAATTTCAGACCTTCAATATCACACAAAAGATATAACCCTTAATGAAACAGCTGCAAATGCTGAGGTCGGTGAAAAACTGAAGCTTGTTGCAACGCTGAACCCAAAAAATGCAGCTGACTCAATTACTTGGACTTCAAGCAATAATAGCGTGGCAACCGTCACACCTGACGGACTTGTCAGCGTTAATGCATATAACAAAAACGGTGTTGTTATCACGGCAGAATCAAACGGATATACAGCATCATGCAGAATTGCTGTTTTCAATCAGCTGAACGGTGTTAAGCTTTCAAAAACAAGTAACACACTTTTCGAAACGCAGTCATTCACACTTACGCCGACTGCAATCGGTAAGGATTCATCTGCCAAAACAACAGATACTGTAATTTACACATGGGATTCGTCTAATCCGAAAGTTGCCTCTGTTTCAGATTCGGGTAAGGTTACCGCAAAAACCAAGGGTACAACGACAATTTCTGTCACTGCAAAGTCAGGAGATGCACAGTATAAAGCAAGCTGCAAGGTTACCGTTAATACCTTAGTTGTCATATCTTCACTTAAAGTGAAGACTTCCCTTAATTCGGGTGTTCTGCCTTTGACGGTTAATGAGTCAACTACTTTTAAGGTCGATGTCAGTCCTTCAAATGCAAGCATTAAAGATTTTAAATGGTCAAGCAGTGACACAAAGATTGCAACTGTTACGGCAGGAACAATTTCGGGTGCAAGTGTCACGGCTAACATTAAAGCACTAAAAGCCGGTAAGGCAAAAATTTCATATTCAACGACCGACGGAAGCAATCGCAGTGGTTCATTCACTGTTGAAGTTAAGCCGCTTATAACATTTTTGTCGCTTTCCTCATCTTATAAGGTTATTACTCCCAATGCATCAGAAGCCAAACTCACCGCAACGATCAAACCCGGCAACGCAGGTAACCAGGTTCTGACATGGGCATCATCCAATCCGTCTGTTTGTGATGTTGACCATGCAGGTGTTCTGATTCCCAAAAGCAAAGGAACAGCAGTCATCTCTGCCAAAACCAAGGATGGAACAAACCTCAGTTCAACCTGCACGGTAAGGGTTGCAGAAAAGGCATCATCGGTAAGTCTTAATAAAAAATCACAGTCGCTTAAGGTAGGTAAGACAGCGACATTGACAGCGACCGTTAAAACAACGGACGGCAGCACATATAATAATGTTTCATGGTCAAGCAGTAACACCAAGGTTGCGACTGTTTCATCCGGCGGTGTTGTTAAGGCGGCTTATCCTGGTACTGCAACGATTACTGCAACGACGCTTGACGGCACAAAGAAGTCGGTAACCTGCAAGGTGACAGTTACAGCACCGGTTAAAGGTATTACACTTACAGCGAAAAAGACAATCGCTCTGGATAAAACCGCAACTCTCAAACCGACTTTCAACCCCACTTATGCCTCAAACCAAAATGTAACATGGAAGTCGAGCAATACGAAGGTTGCCACGGTTTCCTCAAAAGGTGTGGTAACCGGTAAAAAAGTAGGTACTGCAACTATCACATGCACAACAGCTGACGGTGGCTATAAAGCAAGCTGCACTGTTTCGGTCGTTATCAAAACAACATCAATCAAGCTTAACAAATCTGCTGCAACAATTGCGGCAGGCAAAACGCTGACACTTAAGGCAACATTAGCACCGTCAAACGCAACGGATAAGACCGTTAAGTGGTCGTCCTCAAACACTAAGGTTGCAAAAGTTTCATCTTCAGGTGTGGTAACAGCGGTTGCGGGCGGTCAATGCACAATAACAGCAAAATCAAGCGGCGGCCAAACTGCAACGACTGCTGTCACCGTAACTCAAAAAGTTTCGGGCATCTCATTGAATGTTACATCGGCGTCACTTTATACAACAAGAGTATACACAATCAAACCAACAGTTACCCCGTCAACGGCAACCAATAAAAATGTTACATGGACATCATCTAATTCCAAAGTTGCAAAAGTCGATTCATCCGGTGTTGTTACCGCGTTGGCTGTCGGTACGGCAACTATCACAGCTAAAACTGCTGACGGCGGATATACGGCAAGATGTGAGATAAATGTGTTCCAAAAAGTTCCTGTAACAGGTGTTAAACTTTCATCAACAAAGCTGACACTTGACAAGGGCAAGCAGACCACACTTGACACAACAATCTCCCCGAACAATGCAAGTGAAAAAGGCATAACATGGTCAACGAATGATAAGAGCGTTGCAACTGTAAGTTCAACAGGTGTTGTTAAAGCTGTTAAAACAGGCACTGCTGTTATTACGGCAACCACTAAGGATGGCAGCTATACCGCAAAATGCACAATAACTGTTGTTCAAAAAGCAACGAGTGTCAAACTCAGTGCAACATCGCTTAAGGTTGCTGTGGGTAAATCGTCAACGCTGAAAGCAACAGTCAATCCGTCTGACGCAACAAACAAAAAGGTTACATGGAAAATCGGCAACACCGCAATCGCAAAGATATCTTCATCAGGTGTAGTTACAGGCGTGAAAGCAGGTGTAACCACTGCGACAGTCACAACTGCTGACGGCGGATACAGTGCAACATGTAACATAACGGTGTATAATGCTGTTACGGGAATCAAACTGAATAAAAATGTTCTCAAAGTGTCGAAGGGTGAAACTGCTATTTTAACGACAACAGTATCTCCGTCATCGGCAACAAACAAAGCTGTTACATGGACATCCTCGGATAAGTCTGTTGCAACGGTAAATTCGGCAGGAGAAATCAATGCTCTGAAAATAGGCGCAACAGTTATTACTGCAAAAACCAAAGACGGTGGCTTGACAGCGGAATGTATGGTTGAAGTCGTTCAGCTTGCAACATCGGTAAGTCTTGACTATTCATCGCTGACACTTTCGGCGGGTGCATCAAAAACACTTTCCGCAACCGTTAAGCCGTCAACAGCATCAAACAAAAATGTTAAATGGAGCACATCCAACAAAAATGTTGCAACTGTAGATTCAGCAGGTAAGATTACTGCTGTCGGTGCAGGAACAGCGACAATTACTGCAAAATCAGCTGACGGAAATGCATCGGCAAAATGCAAAATCACTGTTAAGCAACCGATTACTTCAATTAAACTGAACCAAACGACATTGTATGTCGGTGTCGGTAAAAATGCAACGCTCAAAGCAACAATCGGACCGAGCAACGCTACTGACAAAACAATAAAATGGACAACAAGCGACAGCAGCATTGCAACGGTTAGCTCAAACGGTACGGTTAAGGGTGTAAAACTCGGAACGGTAACTGTAACCGTGACATCATCAAACGGCAAGGTTAAGGCAACATGCAAGGTACAAGTTGTGAAGCCTGTTACAAGTGTTAAGCTGAATAAAACTTCTGCTAAGATAAATCTCGGCAAAACGGTTACTCTTACGGCAACAGTAAGTCCGTCAAATGCAACCGTCAAAGCGGTGAAATGGACTTCAAGCAACACAAAGGTTGCAACCGTTGACTCAAAGGGTAAAGTTACGAGCAAGGCACCGGGAACTGCAACAATCACTGTCACAACAACGGACGGCAGTTTTAAGGCAACTTGCAAGGTTACTGTACATCAGCCGCTTAATAGCATCGCCTTTGCAAAAAGCAGTGTAACAGCTGAAGTCGGCAAAAAGACAAAGCTTACCGTTAACTATTCACCGAGCAACGCATCAAACAAAACGTTGACATGGACAACAAGTGATAAATCAATTGCAACAGTTGCTTCAGACGGAACGGTTAACGGACTTAAAAAGGGTACCGTTAAAATAACGGCGAAGTCAGCTGAGGGCGGATACAAAATCACATGCACTGTTAAGGTCGTCAAAAAGGTTACAAGTGTCAAACTTGATAAGACTTCACTTACTTTGTATCTCGGCAAAACAGCCACACTTAAGGCAACGATTGCTCCGACTGACGCATCAAATAAGGCTGTCACATGGACATCAAGCGACACATCAATTGTTACGGTTGACAAGAACGGAAAACTTACACCTAAAAAGGCAGGTTCTGCAACGATTACCGTTAAATCCTCAGACGGCGGCAAAACGGCAAAATGTATCGTTAAAGTTGAAAGGGCGGCAACGTCAATCAAGTTGAACAAAACAAGCCTTTCAATGGTTGCAGGTGAATCCCAGACTCTTACATCAACGCTTGCACCGTCAGATGTTACAAATAAAACAATCACATGGAGCACATCTGATAAGTCGATTGCAACAGTTAGCGCAAAAGGTGTTGTTAAAGCCGTGAAGGGCGGTACAGCGACGATTACGGCAAAGTCGAGCAACGGATTGACGGTAAAATGTACCGTTAAAATCACACAGTATGTTTCAAGCGTTAAGTTTGAAAAGAATGAGTATTCAGTATATATCGGAGATACGGTTAACCTTAAAGCGATAATCAATCCGTCAAGCGCAACAAATCAGTCTGTTACATGGAAGTCCTCTGATGGAACAGTTGCGGCGGTTTCATCGAATGGAGTTGTGAGCGGTATCAAAGAGGGCGAGGCTAAAATAACCGTCACAACCGCGGATGGCGGCAAAACAGCGACTTGCGTTGTTAAGGTGCTTGAGCCTGTTACCGATGTTTCTTTGGATGCGTCAGAACTTCTTCTGGCGGTCGGTGACAGTGCCGCATTGAAAGCAGAGGTACTGCCTGAACACGCAACGGTTAAGACTGTCACATGGAAATCTTCTAATGCAAATGTTGTAACGGTATCATCAAGCGGTGAAATTAAAGCAGTCGGTCAGGGCAAGGCAGTGATAACCTGCACAACGAATGACGGCGAAAAAACAGCAGCATGTGAAATTACAGTTTATGAGCCTGTAACAGGTGTATCACTTGATATTGCCGAGAAAGAGTTATATGCAGGTAATGAGTTTATTCTGTCGGCTGAAATTGCACCGTCGGATGCAACAAATAAACAGCTTATCTGGACAAGCAGTAACGCGAATGTTGTTTCAGTCAGTGACAGCGGTGTTGTGTCGGCACAGGGCGCAGGTGAAGCGGTAGTTACCGTTGAAACTGCTGATGGCGGATTCAAGGCTGAATGTTCCGTCAAGGTTAAACAAAATGCCACAGGTATTTCGCTTAATGAAACATCAAAGACTGTCTTTGTCGGAGCACAGGATATTCAATTGAAAGCATCTGTCGAACAGATAACTGAAGGAAATCTGCTTGTAAATTGGTATTCAAGTGATGAATCTGTTGCCACAGTATCGGCAGACGGAGTGGTTTCTCCGATTGCAAGGGGTGAAGCGATCATCACCGCAAAGACTGTTGACAGTGGATTCAAGGCTGAATTCAGAATTGAAGTTAAGCAGGCAGCGAATAAAGTTGTTTTTGATGAAGAACAGATTGAAATAAAGGTTGGCGAAAGCAAAAAGCTGACTGCAAAGGTTCTTCCTGAGAACACAAATGACCCATTACTTATGTGGAGCAGTTCGGATGAATCAATTGCAGTTGTTTCGGACGGAACGGTTACGGCATTGAAAGAGGGTACTGTTACGATCACGGCAACAGTAGCGGTTGGCAGCGCGAAGGGAACAATAATAATTCATGTTGTTCCTGCCGAAGAACAGACAGAGCCTGAAATAACGGAAGTGAGTTTAATGCGTAATTCGTAATGCTTAATGCGTAATTGCGGGGAAGATTGTGCCCGTCGTGAGCAATAGTCCGCAGAGGAAAAAAATTAGGAATGAGGAGTTAGGAGTGAGGTACGAAGGTCGCGTATAAAATATCGGCTGTCTTAACTTCTCATCCGCGAAATAAAGTTATACGCAAGATAAAAGCAGAATAATAATTAAAAACAATCTACCAATAAGACTACAAGCAAAAACAGCCGACAAAGCCTCGACCGTTTTGAATCTCTATGGTTATGGTGAACAGT
>JAMPDR010000031.1 GCA_023665555.1 Ruminococcus sp. | reverse complement strand
GCAAAAATCGGAACGATTTTTCGCCGTTTTTTGCGTACGTCAGAGTTTCTTTTTGATTACTTTTTCTGAACGCAGAAAAAGGAACTGCCTGTCCGGCACGAGGACAAACTCAAAGATACATCATGCTAAAACGCGCGGACGATATTTTAAATTCAGTATAACTTCCCCGCGTAACTCTTCATTATTCCATATTACCTATTGAAGCTGCTCCTCATTCCTCATTATTTCTCCCTATGCGGACTAAATTTTACAATAGGTACTATCTCGCCCCGCAATTACGCATTACGAATTACGAATTATTTCATCACTGCCTCAACAATTCTGTTCGCACTGTCTGCATCGGCAAAATCAAAATTGAACCTTTTAAACCGTTCGTTCTTTTCATGATCGAGCGGCATTCTTATTTCATCAATTATTCCGTTTGTATCTCTCACAACCGCACCCGGAACATAATCCTCATAACTAAAATAGAAATCTCTCATGGCTATGTATTCTTCAAGGTCATAGGCAAAGAAAATCGTCTTTTTGTCAAGCAGTGAAAAGTCCATACAAATTGACGAGTAGTCGGTTATCAAAATGTCACATGCAAGAACAAGATCGCGCACATCATCAAATTCTGTCACATCAACCGCTCCGCTGATTGAGTCGATATTTTCGTGCAGTTGTGGGTGCAGTCTGACAAGCAGTGCATATTCATCTCCGAGCGCTTTGTTAAACGCGGAGATGTCAAAATGCGAAAGTATGTTCACATTGTGCTCAGGCTTATCACGGAATGTAGGCGCGTAAAGCACAAGTTTTTTACCTTTCAGTTCCGGATATTCCGCATTAATTCTTGCCTTGGCTTTATCGTCAACTCCCCGTTGAAAAAAATAATCCGTTCTTGCTGAGCCGAGCGGCAAAACTTTGCTCTCGTCAACTCCGAATGCCTCGGCATAGAGCGGTGCGACCGCCTTTGATGAACACACAACATAACTCAGCCTTTTATTAAGTTCGATTTCGTTTTTTCTGATATTTTCCGGTTGTTCAATTGCAAGTCCGAATTTTTTGAATGCGCCCTCTGCATGCCACAGCTGAGTGACTATCGTCTGCGAACGGAAATTCAACTTTGCCATAGGCATAAAATTATCGTTGAGAAAAACATATTTTGATGTTGCCAACTTGCGGGATTTCACAAAGAAAAAGCTGAACACGCGGAAAATATTCGTTGCTTTCACTTCAAGGTCCTGACGTGTGATAAACACGAATTCATATTTACCATCTTTTTCCAATTGACGGTAAACACCACCGAGCGCATCGTTGAAATTTTCGTTGTGCATGGAAACTAACGCAACACGATTCTTTTTCACCGAGAACAATTTCGTCGAAACATTAAAAAGCAATGCATAAAATGAATACAGCAAATTTTTCACCCCGGTTCAACTCCTTCCTTTATTTTATAATCTTTTTTACCAAAATGAAGTTTATCGCCTTTATCATAATCGGGAAGAACAATGTCTTGATTGCATCAGGCAAAGGTATACGGTGAATCATCCTGAATGTGCGCAGATCAAGAAATGTCGGATTTCTGAAAACAACAACACGCTTTGACTTAGCCGCTCTTTTTGCGTTTTTCATATACGACTTATCATTAATGATTACAAGATTTGCATTTTCAAGGTATTCTTTCGGTATCCTGCCCTCATCAGCCATTGACTTCGGAACGATAACTTCAAACAAAGGTGATATCTGATCATAAAGCGAGTTAAAAAATGCAGTCATATTCTTGCCCTTACACTTGCCGATAATTACTGACATATCAGGTTTTACTGCCGCCGCCTGTTTTGACGGGCAGATACTTTCAAGATGCAAGTCATTGTTAGCGGCACAGATTTTAGCAAAGGTTTCCTTTGTCATGAGAAGCCTGAGTCTTTCAAATTCCTTTGCGCAATATTTTGCACACTCATCATCGCCATGCCACATCAGGCGATAAAACTGTGAGATAAGCACGTGTGCATTTTTATATATTATCTCTTGAAGATACGCGTCTTTATCAACAGCACTGCCTGCTTTTTTAACTGCATTTTTTGCACCGTCATAAATCATCTTTAGTGCGCCGCTGAAACTTTTCACCAGCTGTTCATTTACCGTTTGACTGACAGAAAGACCCTGTTCTGCCGTGTGACGGCGATAGTACATTTCAGAATCAAATGTACTGCTGATTTTTGCGCCGGTGTAAACATAAGACATGAAAAATGCGCCCTCTTCGCAATAGCGATATGCAGGGAAACGCACTCCGGACTCAACAAGTCTGTCACGTTTATAGCACTTGTTGCCAACAAGGAAGTTCCACAAAAGCAGCTTATCAAATGTATCGACTTTTCCAAGGTGCGCAATTTTATCAGCATATTCGTTAAAGTGGACATCCTTACCGTCACCGAAAGTTGCAAGCCTGCCAATCACGATATCCGCATCAGTCTTTTTTGCAGTGTTATAAAATGCTTCAAGTGAACCGTCAGAATAATAATCATCAGCGTCCAGGAACACAACATATTCACCTGTTGCCTGTTCAAGTCCGAAGTTTCTTGCCGCCGATACTCCCGCGTTTTTCTGAGCGAATGGCACAAAGATATCGTATTTTGATGCATATTCATCAATGATCTTCTGCGTATCATCGGTTGAACCATCATTAACAATGATAACTTCAATGTCTTTAAGTGTCTGCCTTAAAAGGCTGTCGAGAGTTTCAGCAATGAATTGCTGTGAATTATATGCAGGTATGATAATTGAAACCTTTGCCATAAATATAAGCCTTTCTTAAAACTTTAGTCCCCATTTTGCAAAATAGGTAAGAATAGATTTGATGTGGATCATCAACAGCTTTTTGTTTCGCTTGCTTTCTCTTTCCCAAAGATGATAGACATTCACCATAGGATAATGCAAAGCCTGCCATTTTTCACTCACACGTCTTGCAATATCGCAGTCCTCAAGGTACATAAAAAACCTTTCATCAAAACCGCCGAGTTCTTTAAAAATGTCAGTTCTGAAAAACATGAAACATCCTGTTGCATTAGCAATTTCAAACGGCTTATCCGCAGGCATATCAAGCATACAATATTCCGTCATGTTTTTTGATGGCTCATCACCCTTGTGAAACCAGTGATCGCCCAGATATCTTACAGTCGGATTGCGTTTACCGAGATGCTGAACTCGTCCGTCCTCAAACAAAATCTGCGGCGATAACAATCCCACCTGCTCATGCTCATCCGCATACGAAGCAAGTTCAGAAATAACATCATCTTTCAATATTATATCCGGATTGATAACCACGTGATATTTTGACTTCAAAAATGGTATCACCTGATTGTGTCCTGCACCGAAACCGCTGTTTGATTTGCTTTCAATCACGTTCACCTGAGGAAAACGCTCACGAATAAACTCAGCAGTACCATCCGTTGAGCAGTTATCAACAACGAACAGTTCAAAAGGTACATCCTTGGTATTTTCAAGAACACTTTGAATCGTTCTTTCAATGATATTTTTGCTGTTATATGTCACGATACAACCCGAAACCGTATAATCTCCCATTTTATCATCTGTACACTTTGGAAAATAAATCTCCGCGTGTTCCTTTCTATTATTTTAATGTAACCACTGTTTTACTCAATATAACCTTACGGCAACATCGCATAAGTAAGTAAATGATTATCTGTGCAGAAATATTCTCATACTGAGTTTTTTTATCAGATAATGCCGCCATTTGAGTTTTTGCTTCATAGTTGTTTCACCGCCCGTGACGTTGCCGCCGTGAACACGATAATAAATCAGCGGCGCATCAATAAATTCAACCTTACCATAAACCTCACCGATAAGACCTATCCACTGGTCATGCATCGGGATAAATCTCGGAATAGGCATGATTTTTTTCATGAGCGACCTGTCAAATGCCATACAACAACCCATATATGAATTTTTCATGATGTTGCGCAAGAAACCTTTTCGACTTCCGCGCGATGCAAAAAATGAATATTCGGTAATATTCAGGTCGCCATCGGTAACATAGGCATTGTGAAGCACAAGTGTTGCACCGTTATCAAAAGCTTCCATTACGCGTTTAACTTTATTCGGAAGCCACACATCGTCCTGATCACAAAGAAAAATTTTATCTCCGCGGCAGTGTCTTATGGCATTTGTAAAGTTTGCAACAACACCTTTGGCCTTTCCATCGACATAGATGACCCTATCATCTTCAGCCATAATGCGTCTGACGATTTTTTCAGTAAGTCCGCCCGGTTTATCATCGGACACAACAATTTCATCATCATGGCCGAGTTGAACAAGGATAGACCTCAGCTGTTCCTCAATATATTTTTCACCCTTATATGCAGCAAGTGCAACAGAAATCATTGCAACACGTCCTTAATTAAAATATCGGATAAGTTCTTGATTTATACTTATCTGAGTTTCTCTAAGCTATAGTATATCACTGTTTGGCAGATTTTACAACTGTTTATGCAGAGCAAAATTCTCATGGAAACATACAACTTAAGCAAAAGACCAAAATAAACAAAATATTTATATTTTATGTCTTGAACTATTGCGAAAAATATACTATAATGTCTTTCAATAGAATGTAGGGCTGTGTGTCCTGCAACTTTATATTCAGAAAGGATAGTATATCATGTCAAAATTCAAAGGCTTATTCTCAGGTCCTGATTCAGAACTCGCAAAGGGTATTTGCATTGCACTCGTAATCGTTATCTTATTCACCAGCGGTTACACTGTCGGTATGTTCAGAGGCGGAGCAAACAAAACTGTTTCTGCTGACACAACAACAAGCGCCGCAGCAACACCTGACACAACAGTAGACACAACTCCGGCGCCCGCTCCTGCTCCCACACCGGACACTACACCCTCCCCGGCTCCTGCACCGTCAGACAGCACTCCTGCTTCATCAGAACAGGCTCAGCCGTCAGCAAGCGATTCAGCAGTTGCTCCGTCTGAATCAGCAGTTGCCAACGCAGGCGCAAGCACAGGTGCTCCGCAAACTCCTGCTGAAATCATTGCATTGTTCAATGAAAGCGCAAACAAAGTTAAGACAAATGCTACAAGAGTAACAAGAAACTATGAAGATCTTACTCATAATGAAGAAAACACCGTAATGCCCTCTGCTCTTGAATCAATCGGTAAGGGTCTTATAAGCACATTCCTTAAGAAGGATGAAACTCCCGTTGTTTCAGAAGGTGCTGACATTGCAAACGGCTTCCCTGTTAAAGGCGAATCATGGGGCAGCAAGGCAACCGAAGCAGACGTTACAGAAGCAACATGCACCGACGACGGCACAAGCTATAACATTACTCTTAAGTTCAAAGAAAGCACTGACCCGGCAGTAGGTTCAGGTGTTGGTGCAACATTTGATATCATGAAGCAGGAAGATATTACAAATGCCGCTTCAATCGTTCAATCTGCAAGCACAAGATACTATGACGCAGTTGTTACTTGCAAAATTGACAAGGCAACAGGCAACATGACATGGGCTAACTACAAACTTCCGATGGTTCTCAGCGTAACAGCAAAGGTTCTTGTTACACTTGACGCAGCAGTCGGTATGACATTTGAACACGACTACACCATCGAGTATTAATCAAAATTCAAACTGAAATTAATCACGCTACTCGTATTATCGGGCAGCGTGATTTTTATATATAAGCAATACGATATGGAAAGTAAATCAGTTCCTTCCTATTTTAATGCTATTTTTTAATCCACTGCAATTTTCAAAAAATATCGCAAATTTTGAAAATTTCTTCTTGTTTTTTAAAAAATTACTGTCGATTTTCAAAATCCGCCTTTGAATTTCGAAAATTTTCAAAATATTTTCGAAATTTCATATTTTTTTGAAAACTATTTTAAAAATAAATTTTCAAAAAAATTGATACTGTAAATTAAATCAGCCTACTATTTTCCTCTGCGGACGAAAATATGCGGAGAGTACTATCCTCCCCGCATATTAAAATTATTGCTCGTGATTCTTTGCAGATATCAATATGTCAGAACATACTTCGATGCACATGCCTGTGAATAGGCTTTGTTTGATGCTGAACGATATGCTTTTATATAGAAATAGTAATACTTATCGCTCTTGAGATTTTTCATCGTGCACTCTGTCGTTGAACCGCTCGTAATCGTCTTTATCGGTTTGTAAGTGCCGTTACGCGTATCTGCGGCATAAATCACGTAACCGCTTGCACCGCTGACCTTGTTCCATTTCAGCCATGCTCCTCCTTTGCACGGACGCTCAACGTCGATGATTTTTGTTGCTGTAGGAGAAGTTGCCGCCTTAACAGTCGTGTATCCTGTGTAATATGTCTTGCCGCCTGATTTTCTGACGGCTCGAATTCTGAAACTGTAAGTTTTACCTGCTGAAAGCTTTTCTACAGCATATTTCGCCGTGTCTGACGAAACAGTTTTAATCTTTTTCCACTTATCTGACACAAGACGATAAATCTCATATTGCGTTGCACCGGAAAGCTTGCTCCATGACAGAGTCACCTTGTTTGCCGATGCACTGCTGATTTTAAGATTAACTTTCTGATTTTTATAGGTGTCATTTGTAATTTTTGCAATGTTCTTTGTGTAAGAGTATCCGCACTTGGTGCATTTGTAAAGTCTTGTGCCCACCGCACTCATTGTTGGCTGCTTTTTGACCGATGATGTGTAAGTGTGCTTTTGACATTCAATTTTGAAAGTTATCACATTGCTTCTTTTGCTTGTGACGGATGTCTTTGAGTTTGATGCAATAACGCTTGCCTTGTATTCACCCTTTGACTTGCCTTTTGTGCTGAATGTATATGACTTGGTTTTTGCAGAAAAATTAATTTTCTGCGCTTTACTCCAGTCACACTTTCCGTCATTGACCTTAACAACATAAAGCGTATAGTTTGTTGCACCCTCGCCGCCTGATGTCCATGTGAATTTGACGGATGAATCCATGTCAACGGTTTTCCCTGCCGACTGACTTGACAGCTTAACTGCTGTTGGATTTTTCGCTTTTCCGTATACTGACCAGTAACTGCTGATGGCTTTGTTGCCGCGCTTCACGGCATTGGCGGCACGATTTGCAGGAATTTCAAAATAGTAACACCAGTAATGAGCCGCATTGTAGGCACCGTCCGCATTATTCGGAACTGATTTCAGATAGTCGAAAATATGCTTGTAATAACTTTGCTGCAATTCATGCTTAAGATATTTCATCTGACCTCGGATGCTAAGGTAATTAAGACTGTTCTTATTGCAAAAGTTTTTTAAAGCAGTGAAACGTCCGCCGTTCCACATGCAGAGTCCGCCGCTCAGTTTACCGTTACTGTCACGTTTAACGATATCGGAAACAAAGCCGGATTCATGTTCAATGTTTGCCATAACACCGCTTGCGGCAGCGGCATTAAAACCGAGTTCTTTTGTCAGATAATAATAAACATCGTCCTTATTATTTACCGAAGAGGCATTAACGGATGTCATAGTCGGAATCGCAACAGCAAGTAGAATTACAATGGAAAAAACGAAATTAATGGCTTTTCTCATTTAAATCACCTCACTAAAAATATGCACTTTTTTCCTTGAATTTATTCAATTTTTTTGAATCATAAAAAGCACAACGTCGGCTATTATAGCAAATGATTTTCATCTTGTCAAGTTTTTTGTGTTTCAGGTGTTGATTCGCAACTTAAACAGACCACCAAAATGCCGCAAAATTCGACATTGGTGGGGAGCGATAAAGCCATAAAAGCACTGCTGAAAATTCACCGATTTTTAATTCCTATTCTGCTTAAATATCGAAATGTATATTGATGAATAATTATGCATTTTTGCATTGCAATCGGCGAATGGAATATTGCTCTATTTGCAAAATCAAATGATGTTTAGCTACTCCGAAAAACTAATATTTTTATTCTTGTCTGTAACTTTTATACACTATATATAGACATGTTTTCGTATTTTTTGAATAAAGCAACAATTTGCAGTGTACGGGCGAAAAATCGCAAAGCACACAAATGTTTTCTGTGTCGATATCAAAAATCCGTTCAATTTAATTTATGCATACTCTGTCTGATTGTGAGGTAATTTTGGTGAAAAATTCGCAGTGCGGTACGATTTGATAAATATTTATCAAAATAAAAAAATCAGCAACTTGACTTGACAAAATGCTGATATGTGAGATATAGACACAGGGATACTGCGATAAGCGGTTAATCCCAAGATGATTGTGTTTAAAGAAACACCGCCATGTGGAAGTCGGCGATGTTTCTTAATTTTTTATGTAGCTTTAATTTAAAACAAAAAAGGGAATATGTACCGGTTCGGTCACATTCCCCTTTTCTATTATATATACAATTATATATACAAATTATTTCGCCGCACTATGCTTATGAACTGTGTACAAATCAATGCATCCCACAGGGCAAACTTCGTGGCATTTTCCGCAGCCTGTGCACTTGTCATAGTCAACTGTTGCACAGAATTTATCAATTGTAACAGCACCTGTTTCGCACACCTTTGTGCACTTCATACAACCGATACAACCTGCTTTACACTGCTTTCTTGTTTGTGCACCCTTATCATGGTTATTGCACAAAACAGCGGCTTTTGTTGTGTCAAGCGGGAACAAGTCAATAAGATGTCTGGGACATGTCTTGATGCACATTTTGCATGCGCGGCAATTGTCCGGATTGATTCTTGCAACACCGTCACAGATGAATATTGCATCATACTGGCAAACATTCACACAGTCACCGAAACCTATGCAGCCATAAACGCAGTTCTTCGGGCCGCCGAAAAGCTGAGCCGCCATCTTACAGCTTTTTACACCGCTGTATTCAAGCTTTTCCTCAACGTTTGAGCAGTTGCCCTGACACATAACGGCAGCCGTCATCGGCGTTACCGAGCCAGCCTCAAGTCCCATGATTTCCGCAATAGCCTTCGCTGTGTCAGCACCGCCGGGAGTGCAGCGATTGCACTCATCGGTTTCACCCTTTGAAAGTGCGCCGGCATAGCCGTCACAGCCGCTGAAACCGCATGCACCACAGTTTGCACCCGGAAGACACTCACGGATTGCAGCTGCTTTTTCATCAACGGGAACAGCAAAAACAATTGATGCAACAGCAAGTCCCAAACCTAAAATAAGACCGATTACCGCAACGATAGCAACGGCAATAATAATTGAAGTCATTGTTTTACCCCCTTAACCGAAAATGTTTTCAACAATGCCTGTGAATCCAAGAAATGATACTGATACAAGCGATGCCGCAACAAGTGTGATGGGAAGTCCTTTCATGAACTTCGGAACATCACATGATTCAAGTCTTTCACGCACACCTGCAAACATTACCATTGCAAGCATAAAACCAAGACCTGCACCTAATGAGTTGAACATTGACTGAACGAAGGTGTAGCCGTTATCAATATTAAGAATAACAACACCGAGAACCGCACAGTTGGTTGTGATAAGCGGAAGATAGATTCCGAGTGAACTGTAAAGTGACGGAATGTACTTCTTGAGGATGATTTCAACAAGCTGAACCAGCGCCGCAATTACAAGAATGAAAACAATCGTTTGAAGATATTCAAGGTCGTTTTTCATGAGAAGTGTATTTATGGGATATGTTACGGCAGTTGCAATCGCCATAACGAAAATAACAGCAACACTCATGCCCATTGCAGTATTAAGTTTCTTTGAAACACCGAGGAACGGGCAGATGCCGAGGAACTTTGCAAGAATAAAGTTCTGGGTCAGAATTGCCGTGAGCAAAATCGAGATAAGTCCTTTTGTAAGTTCCATTATTTACTTACCTCCATTTCTTTTTTTACTTCAGCTTTTGCATCACTGTTTTCGCATGAATGAAGTGTGCAGCTTTGAGCCATCGGGCATGCTTCACATCCGCGAAGTTCTGCTCTTGGTTTGCCTTTCTTCTCCGCCATTCTATTAACAACAGCCATGAGAATACCGAACACGAAGAATCCTCCCGGAGGAAGAATGAAGATGAGCATCGGATTTTCTGCAAGGAACGGTACGCTCAAGCCGAGGAATGAGCCTGCACCGAGGATTTCACGAACTGCACTCATAAGGAACAGTGCAACAGTGAAACCTACACCCATTCCAAGTCCGTCAACTGCCGATGCAAGAACAGGATTCTTGCTTGCAAATGCTTCGGCTCTGCCGAGAATAATGCAGTTAACAACGATAAGCGGCAAGTAAACGCCGAGCTGCTCATCAAGTTCGGGTGAAAATGCTTTTACTACCATCTGAACAATAGTAACAAATGATGCGATGATAACAACATATGCAGGGATACGAACCTTATCGGGAATTACCTTGCGGAGCGCTGAAATTACAACGTTTGAGCAGATCAAAACAATTGATGCTGCAAGACCCATACCAAGTGCACTTTGAACGGATGTGGTTGTTGCAAGGGTCGGGCATGTTCCGAGAACGAGTCTGAGAACAGGGTTTTCGGCAATAATACCTTTGGTAAATTCCTTACCGAGTGATTTTTTCTCAGCCATTTGAAACACCTCCTGCAATTTCGTTGAAAGCATTCACAGCTAAATTGACTGCATTAACAACAGCCGTTGATGTGATTGTTGCCGCTGTGATTGCCTGAACATTCTGTCCTTCGTTTGAATTTTTATTAACTGTGAGTTCACCGCTTTTACCGATGAATCTTTCTTTGAATTCAAGCTTTTTCGAATTCTGACCAAGACCCGGAGTTTCATTACTGCAATCAAGAATTTCAAAACCGATTATCTCGCCATTCGTGTCGAAACCAACCATGACCTTAACGTCGCCGCCATAGCCTTTGGCTGCTGAAGTAAAAATGTAACCGACAAGATTTCCGCTTGCGTCAGTGCCTTTGCAATATGTGATCTCAGTATCAGCATAGGTTTCTGCTTTGCTGAAATCTGTTGCAGCTGAGAGAACCAGCTGACGGCTTGCATTTTCTGTATCAACTGCATTTTGTGCAATCTTGCCTTTTGTAACATTATTTGTCAGTGCAAGCAGAATCGCTGCCACAAAGCAGATTACAAGAAGAGCCGCAGCAGGAACAATAATATCTTTTGCCTTTATCTTTTTCATGCTTTTGCCTCCTCTTTCTTTGATTTCTTCTCTTTAACAGAGCCAAACGGCTTTGCAACAGTAAAGTTCTCAATATGAGGAACGAAGATATTCATCAGTATGATTGAGAATGATACACCTTCGGGAAGTGAACCGAAAATTCTGATAACCGAGGTGATAAGTCCGCATCCGATACCGAAGATTATCTTACCTTTAAGATTGATAGGTGATGTTGTGTAATCGGTTGCCATGAAGAATGCACCGAGCATCAAGCCGCCGCCGAGAAGTTCATATGCAACAAATTCAAAGTTGCCCTTTCCTGCGATAAGCATGCACACTGCAACAGTACCGATGAAGGTGAGCGGAATTGCAGGAGAGATAACCTTTCTGAGAATGAGATAAAGTCCGCCGACAATAAGTGCTATTGAGCAAACCTCACCCATTGAGCCGCCGTGATAACCGATAAGCATCTGAGCAAGGCTCGGAAGTCCTTCAACTGCTGAAACGTCGCCGCCCGAAACAGTTGCAAGCTGAGCCATCGGAGTTGCAGAGGTCACTGCATCTGCTGACCAGCCGTTTGCAAAAGGTACTATCCATTTTGCCATTGCAGTCGGGAATGATACCATAAGAATAATTCTTGCTGTCATTGCAGGGTTTACGAAGTTTTGACCGATACCGCCAAACATCTGCTTAACAACCACAACAGCAATGATACTGCCGATTGCAGCCATCCAAAGCGGAAGAGTCGCAGGCAGGTTCATTGCAAGAATGAGTCCTGTCACAACAGCGCTGAGGTCGCCGATCGTGTTGGCTCTTTTCATCACCTTACGTGATACATATTCGGCAAGAACAGCAACACCCACTGTTACAGCCGTAAGGGCAAGTGCCCTTGTTCCGAAATAAACAACGCTCATCACAAATGCGGGAACAAGCGCAATGATAACATCAAGCATGATGCCTGTTGTTGTTTCATTTGAACGTACGTGCGGTGATGCACTGACCGTGAGTTTTTTTGCCATTATTTTGCACCGTCCTCTCTGATAAGTTGTTTTGCAAGACGCATATATTGAACCAAAGGTCTGCCTGACGGGCATGAGTATGAGCATGAACCACATTCCATGCATACCATAACTCCGCTGTTTTTAAGTCCGTCAATATCTTTGATCTTTGCTGATCTCTCAATATTTGTCGGCATAAGGCTCATCGGACAAACGCTTACGCATCTGCCGCAACGGATGCAGTCACGTTCCTTTTTGATGATATCCTTTCTGTCCTCAAAAGCAAGAAGTGCGTTGTTCTGCTTGCAAATCGGTGCCTGAGTGTCACAGATTGCAACGCCCATCATCGGGCCGCCGAAGATGATCTTTCTCGGCTCTGACTTAAAGCCGCCGCAATAGTCAATGATATCCTGAAGATTCGTTCCGATGGGCACACGAAGATTTTTCGGTTCTGCAATTGCACTGCCGTCAACCGTGATTGAGCGGCTGATGAGCGGCTTACCAGTGCGAAGATATCTTCCCACAAAAGCAACCGACGCAACGTTCATAACCACACAGCCGACATCGGCAGGAAGTTTTCCGGGCGGTACTTTTCTGCCTGTTGCGGAAAGCACCATCATTTTTTCAGCACCTTGCGGATACTTTGACTTAAGAGTCATAAGTTTAACAACGTCACCGCTGTTGTTGTCCTTGTCGGCAATCTCCTTAAGGATTTTAAAAGCCTTGGGTTTGTTATCTTCAATTGCAATGATGATCTGCTTGAAATTGAGATATTCCTGCAATTTATAAACGCCCTCAAGAATATCCTGCGGATCTTCAACGCATGCGCGATAGTCAACCGTGATATACGGTTCACATTCAGCGGCATTGATAATCAATGTGTCAACGTTTTTGTCGTCAGGAAAGTTCAGCTTAACATGGGTCGGGAAACCTGCGCCGCCGAGTCCGACAAGACCGGAATCACGAACAGCCTTAACAAGTTCTGCCTTGTTTGTGACAACGGGAGGCTTAATATCCTCGCTCATTCTCATTTCACCGTCTGATTCAATTGTAACGCCTTTGCAGACCATACCGTTTGCAAGCTTCACATCACCGACAGCCGTTACCTTACCGGAAACAGTTGCATGAATCGGCGAGGAAACGAACTTATCAGTGTCACCGATAAGCTGACCCACAGAAACAATGTCGCCCACTTTAACAAGCGGATCACACGGTGCACCGATACACTGCTGCATCGGAAGCACAACTTTCTGAGGAATCGGCATACGTTCCACAGGCATTTCTGCTGTGTTTTTGTTGTGAGAAACGTTCACACCGCCGCGGCCTTTGCCGACTGCGGTCAGAACTCCGTCAACAATTTTGCTCATTCTTTCATCCCCTAAATTTTAGATTTCTTTGTTGTAGAATTGAGTGTAAATATATATTAATCTGAGTAAATCAGTATTTACCTGTAATCTGTTATATAGAGATTTTGTAGGGGCGCGCATTGCGCGTCCGTAGACAGACTAACAATTTTTGTATATCTATCTATCAATTATTTATTATATAACTATATTTTGTCGCATCTCTCAGCGCGTTCAAATTGGTGAGGTTGCACGGACGCGCCCTTACATAATAATCTTATATTTTCAATTAAATCTAACTACTACGCACTGACCAACATTCGCTGTTTTCTTTTGCGGAATATAACTTACAGAAGCCACAGCCTAACACGCATATCTATTCACTATTCCATTTTACCTATCACTTTCTCAAGCCGCGGATTCACAACATTCACAATAACTCCAGTCACACAACCTGTGATAATTGCGAAAATCAGCAGATATTTGCCATAGTTCATGAGCATCACCGTTCCCGATATTGCACAGGCGGCAATCAGCTGACCCAAGTTGTGAGCCACAGCACATAACACTCCAATGCCGACGAAGCTGATGTTTTTGTTTCTGAATCGCACCATAAGACAAAGCACAAACGTGCTGAGTATGCCGCCGCAAAAACTCATCAGTGCGGCAGTCGCTCCCCTTGTTATAAATGCAAACATCACTTTGATAAGCGTGATGTATATTGCACCCGAAAAGCCTGCAAAACAGGCGGTAAACATTGTAACTATATTTGAAAGTCCCGGCTTTGCACCAACAGGCAAAAACGGTATGTCAGGCACAAGCTGACTTTCCATAAATCCCAGAACCAGAGCCAGAGCACCCAAGATTCCGAGCAGAGCAATTTTTTGAATCTTAACACTGTTTTTCTTCATAAATCTCAATACGCAACCGCGTCAAATTGACTTTTGCCCGAACTTTTCACGGTCACAACAACCTTGTTCGGAACACATGCCATTGTGTCACCCGATTCGTGCAGTCTGCCTTTTTTCACACACAGCTTATCAGGACAAGTCGATTTTGCAAAAGTTACTCCGTCGCTGTCAACCGTAAGTGTACAGCCGCCGACTTCAAGCGTATATTCTTTCTCCGTTTTTGACAGGTCAATTTCATGCTGAACTTCACCGTCAAGATATATCACCGCAGTTTTGCTTCCCGATGATATGAAAGACGGAATAAAAAGCAGAATGCAGATGATGCACAGCAGAGCAATAATCAAAATGTCACCTTTTTTAATCATTTATGACGCAAGCCTTTCAAAATCAACATCACCGACCGTTGTAATATTCATCTGCTTATCAATGAACACCGCTCCGACACCGTATTTTTCTGCAAGTTTTGTTCCCTCATCTTTTCCGAGAACATAGCAGGCAGTTGAAAGAGCATCGCTGAGCAAGCCGCTGCCGCAAACAATTGTCACTGACGTGAGGTCGCTTTCAGCAGGATAACCTGTTCGTGCGTCAAGCAGGTGGTGATATTTTTTTCCGTCTTTTTCAAAGTATTTTTCGTAATCGCCCGAAGTCGAAACAAAGCCCTCGTCGATGTTTACCGTGCCGATATAACCCTTTTCATTTTGAGGATCTCTGATTGCAACGCGCCATTTGTCGCCTGCCTTGTTTCGGTCGCCGTATGCCACGATACTTCCGCCAACTGAAACAACAGCACCTTTGATCTCTGTCTTTTCAAGGAACGCTTTCACGATATCGCATGCATAACCCTTGCCGACTGAACCAAGGTCAACCGACTGCCCTTTTTTGCACTCAATCTGAGCGCCTGTTGTAACAAGTGATGTATAATCAACGGTTGCCAATGCTTTTTTGATATCTTTATCACTCGGCAAGATCTCATTGCCCGAATCAAAATCCCACAATCTGCTGACATTGCCTATTGTGAGATCAAAAGCACCGTCACTATCTGCCGAAAGTTTGTTGCAGGTGTTCACAACATCGGAAATTGCACTGTTTTGAACGTGGGTATTCTTGTTAAGCAATGCTATGGCTGAACCGTTTTCGCGCCATGAAATTGTTTTGTCAAGGCTTGCCACAAGGTCATTGATCGTGCCTTTTGCGGCATAGTTGTTCTCATCGCCATATGTTTTGACAGTCACAACCGTACCCATTGTGAAACTGTTTTTCGTCATAGAATCGTACTCTTGCTTCATTGAATTATAGAAGATTACGACAGCAATAATAATTACAGTTGCGGTCACAGCCACAACAGCAGAAATGATTTTTTTCTTTTTTTCGGGATTCATGCCCGATGATTTTTTTGCTTTTTTATTCATCGACAAAACCCTCCGTAAAGTAGATTAAGATATACAATGATAATCAGCCGCAGAATACGACATTATATAATCTATTTCTATTAATTATATACCTTTTCGGTGCATTTTTCAAGGTTTAGATTTGCTTTATTTCAAGTTATTTGTTATAATATTTTCAAACATCTCAATGAATATTTATCAAAACAAAGAGTGTCCGCGGCAAGCTGTTTTCCCCGCCGCAGGCGAGAAAAACATAAATTAAACCCTGCATTTTATCCACTCACTCAAAATATACGGAGGTATACCAATGGATTTTAATCTTTCAATTCCCGTTAAAGTAATCAGCGGCAAAGACTGCGTCAGAAAAAACAGCGATAAATTCGCTGACTTCGGAAATAAATGTATCATTGTCACAGGCGGCAAAAGTGCACTTATGAGCGGCGCACTCAACGATGTTAAGGCGGCTCTTGACGATGTAAAAATCGAATATACTGTTTTCAGTGAAATCGGCCCTAACCCATTGCTTGAATCCTGCCACAAGGCAGGAGAAATTGCACGTAACTTCGGTGCACAGTTTGTTGTTGGCATCGGCGGCGGCTCACCGCTTGATGCGGCAAAGGCAACCGCAGTTTTCGCCGCAAACGAAACATTTTCCCCCAATGATGTATATGCAATCACCAAAAGAAATAGAGCACTGCCACTTGTCCTCATCGGCACAACCGCAGGAACAGGCAGTGAAGTCGGTCGCGTATCTGTTCTCACAAGCGGCGAAACAGGCAGAAAAAGGAGCATCGCCCCTGATGACTGCAATCCGTCGCTCACCTTTGCTGACAGCACCTACACCCACTCAATGCCATATTCAGTGACAGTATCGACTGCACTTGATGCGCTTTCTCATGCACTTGAGGGATATTTCTCAATCAAGTGTTCAGACATTCCTACGATGTTCGCCGAAAAAGCTATACCGATGATTTGGGGCGGCTTGAAATATCTTGACAAAACAAAGTCACTGCCCGATGAAAATCTTCGTGAACAACTTTATTTCGGTTCTTTGTATGCGGGCATTACCCTTGCCTATTGCGGAACAGCTTTCCCGCATCCTTTAGGCTACATTCTGACTGAAAACTACGGAACACCTCACGGCATGGCATGCGCCGCGTTTATGCCTGCGTTCATCGAACGAGCGGAAAAATTTGAAAGCGACAAATTCAACAAACTTATGTCACTCATCGGCGAAAATAAAGACAGTTTTTGCAGAACAATAAAAAATCTCACCGAACTTGGCGAGATAAAAATGACAGAAAGCGAAATTGAAAATTACTGCTCACGCTGGAACAATGTTACACCGAACAACTTCAAATTTTCACCCGGCGGATATACCAAAGATGATGCACAAAAACTTATTGCGGAGCTGTTTTTTAATTATGTACATCGCTAAGCAGAAAGAATATGGGAAAACAAAAGCCGCATTAAAATTAATGTGTGAACTTGAAAAAGGCAGAGCATCAGGCGAAGAGAGCGGATGGCTTTCGCATGAAGATGTCCTCAAACATTTTGTAATCAAACTCAATGACATGTAATTATATCAATCTGTTTCAGGCAATAATGCTTTAATCTCCCTCTGTGGATACCACATCAACAGCAACGCACACCCCTCCCCGCATACCAACAAGTCAGCCTAAAAAACTGCCGCATTTCACTCCAAAAATTGCAGCAGTTTTTTATTCTATTCTTCTTCAAACGGATATACAAGGTCCATCTGTCGGCGGCACTCGTCCATAATTTTCATGCACTCACGTGTTGCTTCGAATGGAATATAGGCGGATTCTTTTCTTCCGCGTCTGATTTCTTCGGCGGCTCGTGTAAATTCGGTCAGATAGTCGGTTTTGCCATTGAACACTGTTTTTCCGCTTCTGTTTTGCAATATCGCCTTTGATGCCATGTGGAAAAACATAGGCAGCTTTATTGTGCCGTGACTGCCGACTATTGTGCAATCCTCTTTGAGGCTGCACAGCGACATATTCAGCGTACACTTTAAATTACCATATTCAAGAACCACGGTTTCGCTGATGTCGATTCCGTTTTTTATTTTACCGCTACAATGTATCTTGTTCGGCACACCGAAAAGGTTATAGCAATAGGTTATGGGATAGATTCCTATATCAAGCAGTGCACCGCCTGCCGTTTCGGGCAGAAGAACACGTGAATTTTTCGGCATGAGAATACCCGGAAATGCATAGTTTATAACAACATTTTCTATCTCACCTATTTCACCGCTCTGCACCCAGTTTTTCACAGTCAGCGCAACATCGGAAAACCATGTCCACATAGCTTCGCAGAAATAAACATTGTTGTTTTTCGCTTCATCAATCAGTGTATCAACATCTTCAAGCGAAACACCGACAGGCTTTTCGCAAAGAACAGGCTTACCAAGCCGCATTGCACGAATCGCATAGTCAACGTGTGACGTATGCGGAGTTGCAATATACACACCGTCAACATCATCACGATCCACCGCTGAGTCAAAATCCGTGCACGCATCAGCGCTGTATTTTTCGGCGAAAGCTTTCACCTTAGCCTGATTTCTGCCAAAAACCGAAACGATTTGATGGTTTCCTTTAAGGATACTTTTTGCGGTTGACTCGGCAATGTTTCCGCTGCCGATATATGCCCATCTGAATTTTTGCATAATGGTTCTCCATAAAAAATAATGAGAAATGAGGAGTGAGGAATTAGGAATTTCGGTCGCGAATAAAACAGCAACTAAAATCAAATCACTCACCGCGAAAATAAATTATACATTTGTGGTTAGAGGAGTTATTATAATAACAAGCTATAAAATAGCTACTATCTGCCTTTGCGGTTGAAAAGTTAAAAGATAATGCTATCTTCCCCGCAACCTTCGTTCCTCACTCCTAACTCCTCATTCCTAATTTTATTAAACGTTCGCGTATTTTCTGATTGCTTCAAATGATGCATCGCTGATGCAGTGCTCAATTCTGCAGGCATCTTCTGCTGCGGTTTCTTCATTGACACCGATTTTCACCAGAAATTTTGTCAATACCTTATGGCGCGAATAAATTTTTTCAGCGACCTCCTTGCCTGCATCAGTCAAAAAGAGATGTCCCTCGTGATTCACGGTGACATATCCGCCGTTTTTGAGCAGGCCGATTGCACGGCTGACGCTCGGCTTTGAGTAACCCATATATTCTCCGACATCAATTGAGCGGACATAGTTATTTTGTTCTGACAGCACAAGAATTGTTTCAAGATACATCTCGCCTGATTCCTGCAAATGCACACAAAACACTCCCTTATATAATAATATAGTTTCCCCACCGCATCGTCGGCAGGGAATGTTTCTTTATATATCATACCATAACACGGAAAAGTTTGCAAGAAAAAAATTTGAAGAATTGAGCACATATAAAAACGCAGAGCACAAAATCGCCCCCTATTTTTCAATAATGGTTCATTTCGTATAATTCATATGTCAGTCAGGGAACATAATCCCTTCTCTGACTGAATGAAAATCAAACAGCTGTGTTCAAACACCCCAAACATGGCTGTTTGATTGAAACGAAGTTCCACCCCTATTTTACATTCAATGCTCACGTATTATAATACATACATGAACTGAAGAAAGTTCAATTGATTTGATTTATAGGATAATTCCTTTCCATAACGGCTGCGCGATCTTCCTTTCTACACGTAGCCGTTTTCGTTTTTTGTAGGAGTGTCCAAAATGCGGAGTTTAATTTGTGTTTCCCCGCCTACGGCGGGGAAACACCTGGCAAATAACTTTTCGCAGTGGCCACTCCCTTTTTTATGGATGACTTGATTAGGCAAATACAGCTTAACTCACTTCTAATAGTAGTAATAAGTACAGCTGTTTGATTAGGGCGAGTCTATCCCCCTTATTTTACATCCAATACTTATATATTATAATACATACATAATCTAAAGAGAAAGTTCAATTAATTTGATTTATAGGATAATTCCTTTCCATATCGGCTGCGCGGTTACCTCCTACACGCAGCCGCTTTCGTTTTTTGTGGAGGAAAAATTTCATATTGCAATAATCTCATTCGCGGCCGTACTTCTTAACTATTACTTTTTACTTATTACCTGCGCGTAGCGCTTGTCCTCATGCCGGACGGGCAGTTACTTTTTCTGCGTTCAGAAAAAGTAACCAAAAAGAAACTCTGACGTACGCAAAAAAACGGCGAAAAATCGTTCCGATTTTTGCCGTAATTTGCTACAGATAAGATTGTACTAACTCCCATTTCCTTTGGACGCCGTACAATAATGACGAAATACGTTCGGCTATGGTAAGTCTGTTCACCATAACCATAGAGATTCAAAACAGCTGGGGCTTTGTCGGCTGTCTTTAATAATAGTCTTATTGGTAGGTTGTTTTACTTGCCTTTATTTGAAATTTGTGCAAACGGTAAAGTTCAGGTCGACCCTACGAAGGTTATAAATTTAAAAACCCAACCGTTTGTTACCTTTTATTACGCGGATGAGGAGTTCAGAGCAGTGCTGTTTTACTCGCAACCTTCGTTCCTCACTCCTCATTAATCAATAATCTTCCTTTGCGGACTGAAATTTCAGACAAGAACAATCTTCCCCGCAATTACGCATTAAGCATTAAGCATTACGAATTACGAATTGTAATATCTTTACACTCTTGCGACCATTTCGCCGTAAAGTTCTTTTTCTTCTTTGATGAACTTTTCAACAGCTTCAACGCTCGGCATTGCTGCTGAACAGCTGTGAGCGGAAATGAGCATTGATGCACTTGCTGTGCCGAATTCAAGGGCATCGATAACATCCCAACCCTCAAGTAAGCAACGGATAAATGCAGATGCGTAACCATCACCGCCGCCAAAGCCTTTCATTGCCTTAACCGGGAACGGCTTGATTGAATAACTCTTTCCGTCATTGGTGTATGCTGTCGAGCCGTCTTTGCCGTGTTTGATGATGACAATTTTGTTGCCGTAGCTATGCCAGAGTTTTGCGCTTTCTTCATCGGTCTTGCAAACACCTGTGATTGCTTCTGTCAGGTCATATTCTTCGCGTGAGCCGAGAATTATGTCGCTGTTTCTTGCAACCATGGAATAATAAATTGAGATTTCATCTTTGTTTTTCCATGTGTATGCGCGATAGTCAATGTCGAAAATTACAACAACGTTGTTCTTTTTTGCAAGCATCATCGCTTTGAGAGCAGCCTCTCTTGACGGACTTTGCGCAAGTGCAGTGCCCGAAATAACAATTGCTTTTGCTGACTTTATGTAGTCCTCGCTAACTTCTTCCGGTTCAAGCATAAGGTCTGCAACACCGTCACGGTACATTAAGATACTGCTTTCGGTAGGACTTTTGATTTCAGTGAATGTCAAGCCGATTTTCTCACCGTTTTTGGCTCTGAAAATGTTCGATGTGTCAATTCCGTCTTTCTTAAAGTAGTCAACAACAAAATCGCCGTGCTGGTCGTCAGATACTTTACCGATGAAGCCGACTTTTTTGCCGAGTCTTGCAAGACCTACTGCAATGTTTGCAGGTGAACCGCCGACATACTTGTTAAAGTTGCAACTTTCTGCGAGCGGACGATTCATGTCTGTGGGGTTAAAGTCGATTGCAACACGTCCGATAGGAATAACATCAAGGGGTTTTGACTGGTCAAATTCAATATATTTCATTGGAGTTTCTCCTTTCTCAAACTGTTTCAGCCTTGCCGACCGAACAGAATATTTCCATGTGTTTTTTTGCGTTCAAATATGCGCCTTCAACTTCTGCTGAATGAAGGTCGTAATATCCGCATATCTTATTTTCTGCATAGCTTTCGCGAACGGTTCTTTCAACTGAATCAAAAGTTGCGGTTGCTATGTTGATTTTCTTAATGCCGTTTTGGTGACACTTAACAAAATCGTCAGGACTTATGCCTGTGCCGCCGTGAAGCACAAGCGGGGTGTCAACACTGTCACGCACTTTAGTGAGAATATCAAAACGCAGGTTCGGAGCTTCTTTATAGTTGCCGTGAGCGTTTCCGATTGCAATTGCAAGCGCATCAACATTTGTTTCTGCGCTGAACTTCACTGCCTGTTCCGGTGATGTGCAACGCATTGCAATATCTTCACTGCCGTCCTCACTGCCGCCGACACAACCGATTTCAGCTTCAACAGCCGCGCCGTAAGGTTTGGCCATTTCGATAACCTTTTGTGTCATGGCAATGTTTTCTTCAAGCGGAAGATGTGAGCCGTCAAACATTACCGATGTGAAACCAAGCTTTAATGCATGCTCAATACATTCGAGTGTTTTGCCGTGGTCAAGGTGCACCGCAACAGGTACTTTCGCCTGCTTTGCCGCAGCAACCATAAGCGGACCGATAACGGCAAGCGGTGAAAAATTAAGACGTACTTCGGCAATCTGTAAAATAATCGGTGACTTTGTTTCTTCAGCCGCCTTGATTACACCGAGTACCATTTCCATGTTTGCAATGCTGAATGAGCCAACCGCATAGTTGCGCTTTTTGGCATCAGCAAGCAAATCTTTCATATTAACAAGAGGCATATAATCTCTCCCTTTGGTTAACGATTCTGTAAGGGCGCGCATCGCGCGTCCGCTGACAGACTACATTTTTGTATATCTATCAATTGTATAACTATATTTTCTTACATTTTCAACATGTGAAAATCGGTGAGTTTGCACGGACGCACAATGACCGCCCCTACGAGTTAGTTCTATATTTTAAAATAAATTCAGTGGTTTGGTTTATTTCACGGAACATCAAGGACGCCGTCCCTTACTACCTTGTATCTCTTAAAACTTTACATTTCTTGTATAAGACAGCAAACAATCAACTTAAAAGATTGTGCAGACGGTCAGTTCTCACGGATGCCACTTCGTGTCATCACCCCTCAGTCAGCTACGCTGACAGCTTTTTCTCCGAAAACAGGCACCCTTTTGTCTGCTACGCAGACATTTCCCCTAACAGGGGAATAACCTTTCAGGGCGAGCCTTTTAAGCCTCTCCTGAAAGGAGAGGTGGCAAAAATGCTTGCATTTTTGACGGAGAGGTGTTTCAAGATGTCCGCAGGACATCGATACAGACTTTACCGTTAAATGTAATGTAAAGTTTTAGATGTTACAATGTACTACGATTACATATATCTAACTGTACGCAAGTACTTTATCGCTGAACTCTTGCACCTGCACCGCCCATGATGGCTTCAACTTCTTTTTTGCTTGCCATTGTTGTGTCACCGGGAGTTGTCATTGCCAGTGCACCGTGAGCCGCACCGTAGTTGACTGCAAGTTCTGCATCGCCTGTTGTCATAAGACCGTAAATAAGTCCGGATGCGAATGAATCACCGCCGCCGACACGGTCCATAATTTCAAGTCCCTTATAGTCCTTGGCTTTATAGATTTCGCCGTCTGCCCAGCAGATTGCACTCCAGTCATTGACAGTTGCAGTTTTAACCTCACGAAGAGTTGTTGCAACAGCCTTGAAGTTCGGATATGCCTTGGCAGCTTCGTTAATCATCTTTTTGTAGCCATCGAGATTCAGCGTTTTGAGATTTTCATCATTGCCTTCAATTTCAAAACCAAGGCAAGCTGTGAAGTCCTCTTCGTTACCAATCATAACATCAACATATTTTGCAATTTCCTTGTTAACCTGCTGAGCCTTTTCAAGTCCTCCGATCGCACTCCACATTGACGGGCGATAGTTCAAGTCATAAGAAACGATAGTGCCGTATTTTTTTGCAGCCTTAATTGCCGCAATTACGGTTTCACTTGACTGCTCTGACAATGCAGCGTAGATACCGCCTGTGTGCAACCAGCGTACTCCCAACTCACCGAATATGTAATCAAAGTCAAAATCATCGGGAGTTGCTTTTGAAATTGCAGTGTTTGCTCTGTCTGAGCATCCGACTGCACCGCGGATACCGAAACCGCGTTCGGTGAAGTTCAAACCGTTGCGGCATATTCTGCCGATACCGTCGGTTTTCATCCACTTGATAAGAGAGGTGTCTACTCCACCTTGCAAAATGAAATCTTCCATAAGAAGTCCGACTTCGTTCTCAGCAAAAGCTGTGATAACTGCGGTGTTCATGCCGAAGCATCTGCGAAGTCCTCTGACAACGTTATATTCACCGCCGCCTTCCCATGCTCTGAAACTTCTTGCTGTGCGTATTCTGCCCTCACCCGGATCGAGTCTTAACATGACTTCGCCCAGAGAAACAGCGTCAAATTTACATTCACTTTTCGGTTTAAGATTCAAATCCATTTTATTTACCCTAATATGCGGACTGATACTAAAAAATGCTTACATACTCACCCGCATACTTTTCCTTTCTAAAAAAATCAATCTATTAACTTAAGGAAAAAGTCAGCCTGTAAATTAACGGCATTCTTAGCCTCTTACTTCTTTTGCCATGGCAACAGCTTCTTTGGTAAGTTCGGTAATCTTATCAAACTCGCCGTTGTCGATCATGCTTCCCTTAACCATCCAGCTACCGCCACAGCATGCAATCTTGTCACAGCTGAGGTACTCTTTGAGATTCTTCGGACCGATTCCGCCTGTTGGCATGATTTTTATCATGGTATATGCCGATGTGAGTGCCTTGATTGTTGCAAGACCGCCACACTGCTCGGCAGGGAAAAATTTGAGTGTTGTAAGTCCTCTTTTAACAGCCTGTGCAACCTCTGATGCCGTTACGCAACCGGGGAAAACAGGTATATTTTTTTCAAGGCAATAATCAACAATTTCAGCGTCAAAGCCGGGGCTGACAATGAATTTTGCACCTGCTGCAACTGCGCGGTCAACCTGCTCAATTGTAAGAACAGTGCCTGCACCGACAAGCATTTCGGGATATTCCCTTGAAATTGTTTTGATTGATTCTTCTGCAGCATCTGTGCGGAAGGTTACCTCTGCACACGGAAGTCCTCCGTCGATAAGTGCCTTTGCAAGCGGTGCTGCGTCCTTTGCATCGTTGAGCACAACAACGGGCACAACGTGCATAGCTGCGATTTTTTCTGCTAAATTACTCATAATGAAAAACTCCTTTTGAAATTCGTCATATTGTTATATATCAAATCGAATAGTCCGGAAAGCTCTAATAACTCAGAACTTCCACGGAAGGTCTGATTAATTCGTGGTGTGCAGATTGTGCTTTAGATTTTTCGTCAGAGTGCTGAAAAACCGCAGGCAATACTTTGTGTATTGACGTGGCTTGTGACATTTGAAAATTACAATTGGATGCAAGAATTTTTTCGTATAACAAGGCACATGACGCAGGCAGGCTGTCGCCTGTCGAGGAATGTAACGCAGTCAGGCGAAAAAATTCACAGCATACAATGTAATATTTCAGGTGTTACAAGACACCTGGATTTTGAGGTGCTATGACGGAAAATATATGCACAAGATGTGCGCCTGAGAATTAACTTAGAACTTCCTTTATTCAACTGATTTTAGTGATTCAACCATGTCGATCTTCCTCAGTCTGCGGTTAAGCACGAGGTTAACAAGCAATGAGAACATCATTGAGAACAACACTGCCAAAACAAAACCCCAGAAACCAACACTTCGTCCGAACATAACAACATCAACTTCGCCGACATGGACAACCATTCGGTGCAGTCCTATTCCTCCGATCAGACCGAGAACCGTTCCTATAATGCTGAGTATCATGTTTTCACGGAAGATATATTCAGCAACCTCAATGTTGTTGAAACCGAGAACTTTTATTGTTGCAATCTCTTTCATTCGCTCATTGATGTTTGTGATTGAAAGGTTATACATAACTATGAATGCCAGCAATCCCGCAACGATAATCAGCACTATGGCAATATAGCCAATACTGTCAAGCGTGTTTTCAAGCATTGACTGAACATCTTCAACATAGGATATCGCGCTGATTTCATATTCGCCCATCAGACTGTTTGCCAGTTCGCCCTTTTGCTCAGCTACAAGCGGCGATGTGAAGTTTGCGGCAATATAGTTATACTTCGGGTTTGAGTTAAACAGTGCATTATACACTTCTTTTGTCATGTATATATAATGGAAAGTGTAGTTTTCAACAATTCCTGCAACCGGCACCTTGACCTGCTGATCATCGCTGACATTGACATTTACCGTATCACCGATGGAAAGCTTAAGTTCCTTGGCAAGTTTTTTGGTGATGATTGCGCCGTTTTGCGGAAGTGTCAGTTCCTGCTTGCCGCTTTTGAGTCTGATATAGTTTCCGAGTGCATTTGAATCTTCGGGAACAAGAAGATATGTTTCCATTTCCTTGCTCGTTTTGTCGCTTGTTGAATTATATACTTTCATATATTCAAGCATTGCAGAAGAAACTTCGGGTCTTGAACTTATCGTCAGCAAAGCATTGCAATCGGTTATTGTTGTGTCATATGAACCGTTGAGCACAACCTGCATGTCATATTTCCAGATGGCCTCATCAGATGTGAACTGCTTTTTGAGTGTTTCATTGATAGAATTGTTAAGTCCGAATGCGGAAACAAGCAGTGCAGTGCAGCCGAATACGCTGAACACCGCCATAATAAAGCGTTTTTTGTTTCTGAAAATATTTCTCATTGTAATCTTGAGCGAGAAATTGAGTTTAGACCAAAGGTTCGGGAACTTTTCAAGCCAAACTCTCTTGCCGCCTTTAGGTGCTTTCGGACGCATGAGCGTTGACGCATCTGTTCTAAGGCTCTTGCGGCAACTCCAATATGTGACAAGCGTTGTTGAGCAAACGGATATCAATATACTGGGTATTGCATAAGCCAAACGATATTTCAAAATGATCGACGGAACGTCAAACATGATTCCAAATGCCGCTCCAAGCACCGTCGGGAACACCGTAAATCCAAGGAACGAGCCTGCAATCGCACCGAAAAAGCTTGCAATGAACGCATATGAAACATATTTCACAACAATTTCATCGTTTCTGAAACCGAGCGCCTTAAGTGCACCGAGTTGTGTTCTCTCATCGTCAACCATTCTTGCCATTGAGTTAAGGCATACCATTGCGGCAACAACAAAGAATACCCACGGGAAAATGAGTGCAAGCGCTGCGGCTCTTTCCGCTGTGCTCTTATATTCGGCAAAGCCCGAAAGTCCGTCATTTCTATCCTGAACATACCATTTTGAACTGTCAAGTCCCGCAAGGAAATTTTGGGCATAGTTGAGTCTGTTCTTCGCATTTTCAAGTTTTTGATATGCGTCTTTTTTTGCCTGCTCATAGTCAGCTTCAATTGTTTTTGACTTTTCTTTTGCAAGCTGAAGATTGGTTTCATAGTTTGAAATTTGATTTTTCAAATCGTTAAGCTGTGAAAGAACTTCGAGTTCACCAAACTGAATCTGATAGTTTGCACTTGTAAGTTCTTTTTCAGCGTCAGCAAGCTGAGCCTCTGCGCCCGAAAGCTGAGCCTGAGCGGATTGCAACTTTTCAACAAGTTCCTCTGCCTTGTCAAGGTCGGCTTTCTTTTCTGCAAGTTCTGTTTTTGCTGTGCTGAGATCTCTTTTTGCAGATGCCAGCTGAACTTCAAGTGTTTGCAGCTGCGGCTCCATGTATGCAGAAATTTCTTCGGCAGTACCAACTGCGGTAAAGCTGTTTATTGAAGTAATGATCTGGTCAACCTCTGCACCCACAAGTCCGGAAGTTTCAAAACGGTTGATGATATCGCCTACAGTTGTATCCTGATCTTGATTCAGCTGATCCACCGCGCCTCTTGTTGTTGCAACAAGACTTTCAAGATAGTTAACAGTTGACAACATTGTGTTAACCTGTAGGTTTGCAACATTATATTCAGTTTTTGCGTTTCTTAAATCGGTTTCTGCATTTGCATATTTATTAAGAAGTTCTTTTGTTTCGTTATATTTATTGCGTTTTTCTTCCCACTCGGCATATTGCGTTGAGTGCTCAAGTTTACTGCTGTCAATTTTTTCTTCTGCTTCAGCAGCTTTTTCATTATATGTTGCTTTATATTCGGCAAGTTTCCTGTCGCCGTTTTCCGCCATGTCAAGAATCAGTGCAACCTGATCTTTTGCGGATTCAAGTGTTTCGTCAACCTCTTCTTTTGTGTTGATATATTCCTTTTCGCCGTCCTCAACCTTTTGTGTCATTTCAGGTTTGATCGCCGTAACACGAAGCGAAACTCGCTCGGCAGAAATTGAGTCAAGATAGGAAATATACGGAGCAATAAAGTTTTCATATTCTTCCGAATACGGATCATAGTTATCCGAGCCTGCAATTTTGATTGACAAAGCCGAATAGTAATTATCCTTGAAGTTTTGCACGGGAACATAGACGAATGTACCGAGTTTACCTGTTCCGATGGTGGTATTTCCTCGGTCATATGAAATATAAAGCGGAGTTCTTATAATACCGACAATGGTATATTCCGTGTTTTCAAGTGAGCCTGCAACATCGGTTTCACTGCCCTCGATGGTAACAACCGCACCGATTTCAAACTCATCCGGAGTGGAAAGCTTACTTTGGTCAACAACGCACTCATTAAGCTGAGTCGGCCATGAGCCTTTAACAAGCTGGGGACGGTTAATGAAACTTCTGTCGTCCGCGCCCTCGGTTGCGGCGGCAGCCTTATTTATGTCAAGCGCCATTGCTCTGACGGTAAGCTGTGAGCCGTCCATGTCGCTGATTACGTTGCCGTTGACCTTAACAACACCGTCAACAAACTTTTCGCCCGAAACGTTTTCAACTCCGTTGATTGACGAAATTACGGCGGCATCCTCATCCGTAAGTCCTGCCGTTGAAATGATTCTTATATCGGCTGCGTTTGATGTTTTATAATAATCCTTTGCTGTATCAAGCATATCGGGCGAAACCGCGTTCATGCCTGCAAACAGACTTACGCCGAGAGCAACAATTGCAACGATTGAGAAAAAGCGTGAACTTGTTTTTCCAATCGTGCGCTTAGTGTCTTTGAGTAGGACGTTGTTCATTTATACATTACTCCTCAAATTTATATATCAATCATCAGTCTGGCATGACTGCCCAATATTACCACTCTAAAAGTTCAACGGGGATAGGTCTGTCATTGACTGCAATCTGAATCACCTTACCGCTTCGCATGGTGATAATTCTGTCTGCCATGTCTGCAAGAACAGGGTTATGAGTGATAACAACTGCTGTTGTGCCTGTTTCGCGGCAGGTTTTTTGCAAAAGTTTAAGCACCTGCTTACTGGTTTTATAGTCAAGTGCGCCTGTGGGTTCATCGCAAAGCAACAACTTCGGATTTTTTGAAAGCGCACGCGCAATTGCAACACGCTGTTGTTCACCGCCCGAAAGCTGGGACGGGAAGTTGTCCATTCTTTCGCCAAGTCCAACCCTTTCAAGCAGTTTTTTCGGACTGAGCGGCTTTTTAACAAGCTGACTTGCAAGTTCAACATTTTCAAGTGCGGTCAGATTCGGAACAAGGTTATAGAACTGGAAGATAAAGCCGACATCATTGCGGCGATATTCGATCAGTTCCTTCTCTGAAAGTCCGTTGATAAGTCTGCCTGCAACTCTGATTTTGCCGTCGTTACATGCGTCGATTCCTCCAAGCAGGTTGAGAACTGTTGATTTACCTGCACCGCTCGCGCCGACAATAACGCAGAATTCGCCTTTTTCAATGCTGAAATTTACACCGTCAGCGGCAGTGATAACAATTTCTCCTGTCTGATATCTTTTATAAACAGATTCAAATTCAATAAAACTCATTTTGTTTCTCCTATCTAAAATGCCGCCGATAATTCGGCATTTCTGGAATTCGCATGTAATTGTGTATATTTATATTACTTGTTGCAGCTTGAGATATTATTAATCGCGTAGTACCTTGTTTCATCTAAAAGTTTACATTTTGTATAAGACAGCAAGCAATCA
>JAMPDR010000030.1 GCA_023665555.1 Ruminococcus sp. | reverse complement strand
CCTGACGTTCCGGCTCAACAAAGCGTTCGAAAACACCTTTTTCAACAAATTCGGGACGGCGTTCAACAACCGGTTCAAGTGTTTCAAGAACTTCAGTTACTGCCTGGATGAATTCCGGCTCACCCTTGTTGCGTTGCTTAACTCTTTCAAGCAAGTCGCTCAAATACTCATTTTTCATTGCTATTCTGACTCCTTTAAATAAAAATCATATTAATGGAAACGCTGATTTAATATGGTTCAGACCTTCTTTGACATATTCACATCATTTTCGACTTTACCACATTAAAGGATGTTGATATTATATCACTATTTATTTTCCAATTCAACGTCATAGAAAACGAACAATCGCTCAATACAGCTTGTATTTTTATACATTTTTTATAAAAGAAAACGGTTAGTAATCGACAAACCATGGTGAGTAATCGCTCACCATGTGCATAAATGCACTCGTTAATGCATAATTTTATTCATCTGTATTTTAAATATTCCAAAAATCGCTTCACAGCCAAAGAGGCTGTTTTTTTATTCCTAAGAGCGATACCTATGTTACGATAAGCGGGAACATCAAGTTCTTTTGCAATGATTTTATACGGAACTCGCTTTAATATCAGCTGAGGCAAAATACTGATTCCAAGACCGCTCTCTACCATTGACATTATTGCATAATCATCCCATGTTGTGAAGTGGATTTTAGGACTCAATCCGCAACGTTCAAATATTTCTGAAATCTCTGCCTTTGCACCTTTTTCAAGCAGCATGAACGGATCTTCGCAAAGAGCGCCGACAGGAAATTTATCACAATCAGCAAGTCGGTGATTTTTCGGTATAACTGCCATCAATTTATCTTGTTCAAGGAAAATTGTTTCAAAATCAGAGTGAGTCGGCAATCGCAAAAATCCGCAATCAACACGTCCCTCAGCTATCCATTGTTCAATTTCCGTGTAATCTCCGAGCAGTAATTCATAATCAATATTCGGATAATCTTTCTGGAATTCTTTTATGATATTCGGTAACCAATGCGTTGCGACGCTTGAAAAAGTGCCTATTCTTATCAAGCCTGACTGAAGTCCGTTCAGTTCGTCAACTTCCATTTGCAGTTTTTCAAATTCAGCAACAACGTTTTTTGCATAGGGCAAAAGTTTCATCCCATCTGAGGTGAGTTTAACTCCTCCTACACCACGTTCAAGCAGTGATACCTGCCACTCCTGCTCAAGATCATTTATCATTCTGCTGACGCTTGACTGTGAGTAATTCAGAAGCTGTGCCGCTTTTGTGAAGCTTCCGCATTGTGCTGTTTTCACAAATGACATATATTTTTGTAAGTTCATATCCATATTCATCAATCCGTTTTCCAAATGATAAACATCTGAATTATTCGCTTTTCAAATGTTTATTGCTATGATACAATATCAGCGTTAAAAAATCAAGATTTGAGGGATAAGTTAATGATTTATGTCAGCGAAATTCAAAATGATTCTCCTAAAAAGTTCAAAACATCATTGCAAAAAGAAGTATATGAGGTACTTTCAAAGCTGGGTATATCTTATGAGCGTGTTGATACGGATGAAGTGATAACCATGGAAGACTGCGCTTCAATCAACGAAAAGCTAAACATGAAAATGGTAAAGACTCTCTTTTTATGTAATCGTCAGCAGACCAGTTTTTATCTTTTTATAACCTGCGGTAACAAACCATTCAGTTCCAAAAACTTCAGTAATGCTCTTGATATTTCACGCGTATCATTCGCTCCGATCGATTTAATGGAAAAAATGCTTGGCACAACAATAGGGGCTGCAACTGTATTCGGTATACTTTCAGATACAGATTGTAAAGTGCAAGTTATATTTGACAAAGATGTGCTCTCCGAAGAGTACTACGGTTGCAGTGACGGAACAACAACCGGATATATTAAAATACGAACGGATGACATATATCAAAAATTTTTGCCGTTTTCAAAACATTCATTTGCTGTAATTGAGGTGTAATAATGGGATTGTATCAAAACAGAATCGTAATTAAAGTAGGAACTTCCACTTTAACAAATGAGTTCGGCAAAAGCAATTTGAGAGCATTTGATAAGATTGCATGTATTCTGTCAGACATTCAGAATATGGGATATGAGATTATTCTTGTAACATCAGGAGCAATTGCGGTCGGAACGCACAAATTGAATCTAAAATCAAGACCAAACAGCATGCGGATGAAACAAGCTGCAGCAGCAGTCGGGCAATGCAGCATTATGTATTTATATGATAAATTTTTTGGAGATTACGACAAAACAATCGCGCAGATACTATTAAATGCTGAGGATATAGAACAGGAAGAAAAGAAAGAGAATTTAACGAACACATTTAGTGCACTGCTTGAAATGGGTGTTATTCCGATTGTAAATGAAAACGATTCAGTCAGCTACACAGAAATAGAATCGGAAGAACGCTTATTCGGAGATAATGATATGCTTTCATCTGTTGTTGCCATCCTTTGTAAGGCAAAACGTTTGATTATTTTATCTGACATTAACGGTTTATATGACAATGATCCCCGGCTTTTTCCGAGTGCAAAATTAATTGAAAAAATTTCAAATATTGACGAAAGCATTTATTCTCTTGCCGGAGGAGCAGGATCAAGGCGAGGAACAGGCGGAATGAAAACCAAATTACAAGCCGCAGATCTGGCCATGTCAAACGGAACAGATGTGATTATCACCAACGGAAATCATCCTGAATCGATCTATGAAATAATCAGGGGCGGAAACGTCGGAACAATGTTTATAGGGAAGGAAAACCCATGAAAAAATCATACTTAAAATATATACTTGCGTTGCTGCTTTTCGGTACAAACGGTATTGTTGCAAGTTTTATCAACATGAGCAGCCATGAAATTGTTTTGCTGCGTACACTGCTCGGCAGTGTACTGCTGTTAGCAATTTTCCTAATCAGCAAAGGAAAATTTACTTTTTATAAGCACACAAGACACTTCATTTTTCTTACTATATCGGGCATAGCAATGGGGGCAAGCTGGATGTTTCTTTATGAAGCCTACGCAAGAATCGGTGTTGGCATCTCCTCATTGCTATATTACTGCGGTCCGGTTATTGTCATGATATTGTCACCGCTGCTGTTCAAAGAAAAACTTACTGCTTTTAAAATCATCGGTTTCTTATCCGTTCTTTGCGGTATTTTTCTTATAAACTCAAACGCGTTCGACACAAAAAGTGACATAATTGGTATGCTTTGCGGACTAGCCTCAGCTGTAATGTATGCCTTTATGGTAATTTTTAATAAGAAATCAAAAAATATAACGGGGCTTGAAAATTCGATGCTTCAGCTTATCATCAGTTTCCTTACGGTTGCTGTTTTCACAGGAATCAAACAAGGCTTTGCCATAAATATTCCTCGCACAAGCATTTTGCCCATAATCATTCTCGGTCTGCTAAATACCGGAATCGGCTGCTATTTATATTTTTCATCTATTGGTAATCTGTCCGTTCAAAGCGTTGCGATTTGCGGATATCTTGAGCCGCTTTCGGCGGTTATGTTCTCAGTGTTATTTTTAAAAGAATTCATGTTGCCAATACAGATGATAGGTGCAGTTTTAATTTTAGGAGGAGCAATTTTCGGAGAATGTGCAAAAAGTCGAAAATCGCAACTGTAATGTTGTTAAAAGATATAATTAAAACTTTATAAAAACTTATTCAGCCAAATCTTGCATAGTCCTTTTGATTGTGGTAATATATAGAATAATGTTAAATATACCCGGAGGCAAAATTATGGATATCAACGAAATCAAAATTTCCGACAGCATCAAATATGTCGGTGTAAACGATTATGACATTGATCTTTTTGAAGGTCAGTATATTCTTGAAAACGGCATGGCATATAACTCATATGTTATCCTTGACGAAAAAGTTACTGTTATGGATACCGTTGACAAAATTGCTGTCAGCAGATGGCTTGCAAACCTTGATGAGGTTTTAGACAAAAAGGCAGTCGATTATCTTGTTGTGCAGCACCTTGAACCTGATCATTCGGCAGGTATTCAGGCTCTTGCGGACAAGTTTCCCGAAATGAAGCTGGTTATGTCTGTCAAGGCGAAGGCCATGCTGCCGCAGTTTTGTGATGTTGATGTATCACGTGTTACCGAAGTCAAAGAGGGTGACACATTATCTATCGGCGCTCACACTCTGAATTTTGTTACCGCTCCCATGGTGCACTGGCCTGAGGTTATTGTTTCATATGAAAGTTCAGAAAAAGTTCTGTTCTCAGCTGACGCATTCGGAAAATTCGGAACAGCGGACGCTGACGAGGGTTGGAGCTGCGAAGCAAGAAGATATTATTTCAACATTGTGGGCAAATACGGTGCTCCCGTTCAGACTCTTCTCAAAAAAGCTGCCGGTCTTGAAATCAAGACAATTTGTCCGCTCCATGGCCCGATTCTGACAGATACTATTCCTGATGTACTCGCACTTTACAACACATGGTCGTCATATGAGCCGGAAGATAAAGGTGTTTTCATTGCTTATGCATCGATCCATGGCAATACTGAAGAAGCTGCTCTCAAGATGAAAGAGATTCTTGAAAAGAAAGGCTGCCCGAAGGTTTCAATTGCAAACCTTTCAAGAGATGATATTGCTGAATGTGTTGAGGACGGATTCCGCCACAGTGTTCTGCTTTGCATGGCATCAAGCTATGACGGCGGTGTATTTGCTCCGATGAGCGACTACATTCATCACCTCGCATCAAAAGCGTTCCAGAACAGAACCGTTGCACTTGTTGAAAACTTCTCATGGGCGGCAAGTTCGGCAAGAACAATGAAAGCTGCTTTCGAATCAATGAAAAATATCCGTCTGATTGATAAAGTTGTTTCGATAAAAACAAGAGTAACAGACAATACTATCAGTGAACTTGAAGAACTCGCTGACCTTGTCATATCAGCAGTTTAATCTGACAAAAGCAGGGGAAAACTTATGGATAACTTCACTTTCACAAAATTATCATACGGTGTTTACGTTGTAACATCCTGGGCAGAAGGCGGTATCGCAACAGGCTGCATTGCAAATTCAGCAATGCAGGTCACATCGTCACCTGCCACAATTGCAGTCAGCATCAATCATAATAACTTCACAAATGAATGTATCAAAAGCGCCGGCAGGTTTGCACTGAATATTCTCGGTGAAAAGAGTGACCCGTCAATTATCGGGCATTTCGGTTTCAGAAGCGGCAGGGATATTAAAAAGTTTGAAGGTAAAACCCCGACAATTAAAGATTGCCTGCCACTGGCTGACGGAGCAATCGCCTATGTCACCTGCAAAGTCACCGACACAATGGAAACTTCCACTCACACTGTATTCTTAGGTGAAGTAATGGATGCTCAAATTCTTAATAAAGATGATGTTCCGATGACATATGCATACTATCATGATGTTATCAAAGGCAAATCGCCGAAAAATGCACCGACATATATCAGTGACTGAAAGCAATGAAAGGTACAGCAAATGATGCTGTACCACATCTTATCGAAAAAGCATTTTTTGACAAGATGTGAGGCCGCCGAGAAAGGTGCAGGATGATGTTTTCTTCGCTCCGAAGCTGTACATGGACTGCAGGCATCGTCACCGAAGCACTCGCAGTGCGAGAAACAGCTAGGCGACGATGGCGCAGCGGTCGAAAAGCGAGATAGGCAATATCGAGTCTTCGGACGCCGGAAGAGAGCGGGCGAAAAAACGTCAAGTACATAAGTTTCAGCGACACAGTATCAAACTGTGTCGCTGGATTGTTATATGAACTTATATTTGATTTTGCTATCTAATTTTTATTTTTTCTGCTTATGCAAGTTCATGTGCCTTTATCGACAGTCTGAATCCGCTTTGCCATTTCAAGCAAAGCGGATTTATTATACATCAAATTTTATCTTACCACTTATTATAAACCTTTTCACAAAATGCATACATATCCTTAACTTCAAGCACTGTTCCATCATCAAGAGTTGCAGTTCCGTTCCAAAGTCCGTGAACCTGATGTGTTCTCATGCCTACAACATTAAATGGCATCATATTGCTGAAATTATCATAGAACGGTGTCATAATCATATCGAAACGGCCATCCTCTGTTTTGAAGTGCCACGGTTTCATCCAGTTGTCATTGATTTCAGGATCATCAACAAGATGTGCCGCACCGATCTTGTGACACTTACCGTCATAGAAAATTGCGGTTTCGGTTGCGTTGCTCTCATCGCCGAATCCCCATGTCAACTCGAAGCCAAAGATTTTACCATCGAGATACGTACTGCCGTTAGCCCAATACCACATGTTGCTATAAGGCCACACGCCTCTGCCCCAGTCAAGAACAGTAAAGCTGTTTTCCTTTGAGAAAGTCACAGTTTCTCCGTCACCGAAAGTAACCGTGCCTGATGTCGGCATGCAGTTGAGTTTCTGTGTGAAAAAGAATCTTCCTTTTTTCTTGAACGGTGTTGCAATAGTAATGCTTTCATGACGCAACATTTTTTCACAGGTAACATCAATAATGAACGGTTTACCGTTTGCTTTACCCTTAAAGTAAAGATGCCTCGAGAATGAGCCAACATCAAAAACAGCAACTCTGCCGTTTTTTCTATATTCAAAATGAGATGGCTGATCTCCGTTCTTATCAAGCTGATTTTTGTTTGCAGTGAGCAGTTCAATAACCATATCCGAAACTTTTTCACCTGTTTGCAGGTTGGTGAGTTCAGCAGTAATTGCAGATGCAATTGAAATGTTAAAGAAGTTCAGCTGAAGCATATACTTGCCGTCAGACACCTGATAGAAGTCCCATTCTTTAACTCTCCACTTTGATGCAGAAATGTTTTCTTTGTTATAAATAAAGAGATTGTTCTTGCAATATCCGGGATTAAAAAGCTGACCGTTTGTTGCAAGCAACGGAGTTTCAGAAGTGATTTGATTTTGTTTGTTCATAATGTTTTCTCCTATAAAAATATTTGTGGAAGCTGTGATTAAATCTTAATGCCTTGTGCACCATAATTTTAGCCAAAGTTTCCTGTGCATTTTCTCCATTAAATTCTATCATAGGTAAACAAAAAAATCAACACGTCAGCAGGAACAAAATCTTTCAAAACACTTGATTTTGTTTTGCGTTTATATTATAATATCTTAGGTAACTATCCGAATTCGGATTCAATAAGTTCAGCTATGTTAATTACAGGCGAGATACATTAATTTGGTCATGCGGCGGCGGGTCCTGTGCGACAGGGCGCCGTGAACCATGTCAGGCGGGAGACCGAGCAGCATTAAGCGGAATGACTGTGCGACACAGCTTGCCTGCCGTCGTGTGACCAAGTGAATGAATTTTGCCTGTTTTTTTGCAGTATATTACACATAATAATTGAAGGTGGTGAGTCTGTGTATCAGGTACTTTACAGAAAATATCGTCCAAAAGTATTTTCCGATGTTGTCGGTCAGGATCATATAACAACTACTCTTTCACGTGAAATTGAAACGGGTAAACTTTCCCATGCGTACCTCTTCACCGGCTCAAGAGGCACAGGCAAAACAACATGCGCAAAGATTCTTGCTAAAGCAGTCAACTGTCTGCACCCTGTCAACGGCAATCCATGTAATGAGTGTGAAATTTGCAAAGGTATCGAGTCCGGCGCAATTCTTGATGTGGTGGAAATCGACGCAGCCAGCAACAACGGTGTTGATAATATCCGTGATATACGTGATGAATCCAATTTCGCACCCGCAAGCTGTAAGTACCGCGTTTATATCATCGACGAGGTGCATATGCTTTCCATCGGTGCATTCAATGCTCTTTTGAAAACACTTGAAGAGCCGCCTGCCCATGTCAAGTTTATTCTTGCAACAACCGAAGTTCACAAACTTCCTGTTACAATACTTTCGCGCTGTCAGCGTTTTGACTTCAAGCGCGTGAGTCCCGAAGCCATGACATCAAGAATGATGCAAATTGCCGACATGGAAGGTTTCACACTAGAAGATGAAGCCGCCGCATTGATTGCAAGGCTCGCAGACGGCGGTATGCGTGATGCGCTTTCTACCCTTGATCAGTGCATGGGCAGAGGTGATACCGTCACTTCTCAAATTGTATATAATGTTGCAGGTGTAACAGGAAAAGACCACCTGTTTGAACTTACCTCTGCGATCGGAAACAGTAATCAGGCCGAAGCGCTTTCTATTATAAATAAACTGCACGGTGATTCATTTGACATGGAGCGTCTTTGCGCTGATATGATCGACCATTTCCGCAGCCTGATGATAGTCAAAACCATCAAGCAATCTGAAAATGTTCTTGTTTGTACCCGTGAAGAAATCGAGAACTACAAAAGGCAAAGTGAAGAATTTACACTGGAAGCAATTCTCTATTCAATTGACCTTCTGCAAAACTCCATGGCAAATATCAAGCGCGGAGTCAACCGCAGAATCGAAATGGAAATGACAGTTATCCGACTTTCTTCGCCGAAACTTGATACAGACAACAAAGCCCTTTTAAGGCGTATTGCCGACCTTGAACTTGCAATAAAAACCGGCGGCATAAAAATAACCGCGGCACAACCGCAAACACACGAAAGCAACAGCAACGTTCAGTCTTCTGAAACCAAGAAAGCCGAAGCAACTAAATCTGCGGCATCTAAGCCTGATGAATATACAGCAGAAACTGCTCAGCATTATGAGCAAGACAACACAGCTAGTGACACTGCATCAGTTGATGTGGATTTCACTCAGTGGGCACAGGTACTCAATGAACTTTCCGATATAAACAAACCATTGTGGGGAATACTGATAGGCTCAACGGCATATATCAGAAACGACTTTGTGCTTATCAAAAGTGAGAATCCGACTTTCTCATCGTTCATAAAAACAGGTACACATGCCCGTGATGTCAAAGAATCAATCTTCCGCGTTACAGGCAGAAAATACAGGCTGGGAATATACAATCCGTCCTCAGCATCAGCGGCGCCGGCTTCAAAGCCGAAAGATCCGCTTGAAAACCTTATCAGCAAGGCAAAAGATCTGGGTGTAAATGTCACAATAAGTGATTAATAAAGGAATGTCTGATTGATTTTGCGTATGTTCAGATGTACCCCCTAAATCAATCAGAGTATCCTAAATATATAATAACAAAAAGGAGATCAATTTTTATGAAAGCAAGAATTCCGGGAATGCCTAACGGTGGCGGACAGATGAATATGATGAAGAAGATCCAGGAAATGCAAAATCAGCTTGAAACAAAGCAGGCTGAAATTGAACAAAGCGAGTTCACTGCATCGGCAGGCGGCGGAGCAGTTGAAATCACTGTTACAGGCGCACACGAAATCAGAGCAATTAACCTTAAGCCTGAAATCGTTGATCCCGATGACATCGAAATGCTTTCCGACCTCATCATTGCTGCTGCAAACGAAGCTATGAAAAAAGCTGACGATGCAATGGAGCAAGCTATGGGCGCTCTTAAGGGCGGACTTAATCTTCCGTTCTGATGGCAGGATATAACGTAGCCTCACTTGCGAGGTTGATTGAACAATTTGAACGCATGCCAGGAATCGGACATAAAAGTGCACAAAGGCTGGCTTTTTATGTTTTGAACATGAAGCAATCCGAAGCTGAAGCATTTTCAAAAGCTATCCTTGATGCGCATCAAAAAATCAAGAAATGTACGCGCTGTTGTAATCTTGCAGAAGATGAACTTTGCCCAATTTGCAAAAGTGCGAACCGCGATGAAAGTGTTGTTTGCGTTGTTGAAGATCCGCGCGATGTTCTTGCATTTGAGCGCACTCATGAATTTAACGGTACATATCACGTCCTGCACGGTGTTATTTCACCGATGAACAGTGTAGGTCCTGAGGATATAACCATAAAAGAGCTGCTCAATCGTCTTGGTGACGGAAAAATTACTGAAGTCATCATGGCAACCAACCCCACCGTTGAAGGTGAAGCAACTGCGATGTATATTTCCAGACTGCTCAAGCCAATGGGCATAACTGTCAGCCGCTTAGCATACGGTGTGCCTGTGGGTGCAGAACTCGAATATGCGGATGAAGTAACACTCACCAGAGCGCTCGAAGGCAGACGCACTCTGTAATAAACCGTTTTGGTATGCGGCAACAATTTTACGAACAGCACAAACTAAAACGCATATTAATAAAAAAGAGGTGATTTTCGTGTCGGTGAGCAAAGAAACTCCCAAAGTGGCACAGAACAAGAAAGCATATCATGACTATTTTGTGCTTGAAACATATGAGGCAGGTATCGAACTTTTCGGCACGGAGGTCAAGTCGATGCGCTCAGGAAAGATAAATCTCAAAGATTCATGGTGCAGCATTGACGACGGTGAGATTTTCGTCAATGGTATGCATATCAGTCCGTATGAGCAAGGCAACATTTTCAACCGTGACCCGATGCGCGTCAGAAAACTGCTCATGCATAAGCGTGAAATCATGCGTCTGCTCGGCACAACAAAACAGCAGGGATTAACATTGATTCCGCTGTCGGTTTATTTTGTGAACGGCAGAGCGAAACTTGAAATAGGACTTTGCAAAGGTAAAAAGAACTATGACAAGCGCGAAGCAATGGCAAAGCGTGACGCAAAACGCGATATTGAGCGGTCTTTCCGCGGAAAAGAATAAAATACAAAAATTTCAGATTGACAAATCAGAAAAAATGGTTATACTAATCATTGCGGCGCCCGTCTTTTCATCATTCGGGTGTCACAATAACAATATGAATCACGGGGGCGAAAGGATTTCGACGGGGATTCGGAAGTATAATAAGCGGGTAGTGATGTGGGATCACTTTAAACTCCACAACCTTAAAATAAACGACAATAAAACTGTCTTAAAGGCTGCTTAAAGCAGCTCGTCTGAGTGAAGAGTACTGCGGCTTCACATCAGGCGTCGATCAGCAGTGAACGTGAACAGCTGAACAGTTTCATAAGCTGTCACGCATCAGAAACTACCGAACTGATAAGCCTGTCATTTGGCGTATCGGCAAGGGAATTTAAAAAAAATGACTGCACCCGGAGAAAGTTATATGGATGGATTTTCGGACGCGGTTTCGATTACCGCCGCCTCCACCATGAAAAAAAGGCAGATTTTACTCTGCCTTTTTTATTTTGATTTTCAGTTTATATCATTCCGTTATCTGTCAGTGCGTTAGTTTCACCGCCTGACTTTTTCTTTCTCGAAAACAGCCAAAGTGCTGCGAAAGCCACGAACGATACTGCTGAAACACAGAAGCCGAGTTTCAGGAACGGTGTGCTGTATCTGAGTTCAAACTCATGCTCTCCGCTGTCCAGCGATAAAGCCATGTTTTTAACATTGACACGCATTATATCAACCTGTTCTCCGTCAACATAAGCCGTGAAGCCTTTGCTGTATGGGATTGAGAAACACAACAGCTGTGGTTTGTCAAGCGTGATTTTGCCCTTCACAACATCTGTTTTCACCTTAACGTTTTCAGCTTTAACGGCTTTTCTTTCATTGATTTGCTCTTTGAAATCTGTCATAGGCTGTGCAACTATGCTCAGTGAGTCAAAACTGTAGATTCCGGTTTTGTCAAAAGTAACAGTAACTGAATTCAACTTCTTTTTGTTGTAACCAAGGTTGATTGAGTAACTATCGCGTCCACTGTAATAACTGTGTTCCGGGGTATAAAACTCAAAACTTTTTGTCACATTTGCAGATGTTTTAACAGTCAACGCTGTTTTTCTGGCTGGAGATTGCATACGCTTTTTCTTTTTTATATCTTTTTTAGATGCAGGTGAGAGTCTGTTCCAATTGGTCTTGTTGTAAAGATTCAACGGATCAAACTCATCATCACCCAAATAAAGATCCCATTTTAAACTTTCAGTAAAATTTAAATTGGTGAAATTAAGATAAGTTTCGCTATTTTTCATGCCCTTAAACTTAAATGTAACTTTTGCATCCGGTGAAGTTACAACAATGCGATTATCTTGGAAAGAAACATCTTCACTGTTATATTCCATTTCATATTCAAGCTGTTCACTTGTATTTTTCGGTGTTGAAATCTGAAGACCATATTGTGGCGGTTCTTCCAAAACTGCTGTTTGCAAAATCGCATTTTGTTTATCAACAGCTGATAATTTTTCCCATTCTGCTCTTGACATATATGTATCATAAGTATATGTCAACGGTAAAAAGTTTTTATTCTGATAGATATCATATTTCTTCACAGTACTCTTGTTGACAACCACAACCTGATCCTCTGTCAAATTTTCAACACCTAATTCCTTTTTCAGTGTGTCAACGGTACTGTCTGTTATATCTTCCCTGGCATCAACAGAAGCTATGTACTTGAATCCGTAAGGCACATCATTATCTGTCTTAGGATCAAACTCTTCATTGTCATCATTAAAGCTGCGTGAAATAACATAATATTTTACAGATGTCAACGCAAGCAATGCGGCACGTCCATCATAGCCATTATATTTCTGCGCACACGGCACCGGAACTTCCATTTGAGTAATAAAGTTCGTTATATTTGAATTACTGTTGGTCCAATAATATTGCGTTGTTGACAAACCGGAAGTAAGAGCCGCATTATCTGTAAGTAATTCACCGGAATATCTGCTAAATGATTTATTCTCCATATATTCTTTGAGAACCTGTGCCTCATCACGATGAAAATTCTCTTGTATATTCTTGGATTCCAATGACTGCGCTGCATAATTAGAACCATATGGCGAATAAAACCAAAAAGCATTGACCGCTATGTTCACAATTACCAAAACAAGACAAAGAATCTTTTTCGCACCATTACCAAAAACATTACGACCCGACTCGGTATATATCGGACAGAGCAATATTAAAAATACAAGTATCAGACAAAGTGAAGTAAACGTTCTGATCGTTCTTGAAGAATATATCAAGATACAAATTGCAAGATATATTGCTGTTCCTGCAAAGAGAAATGCAACATCCTTACTTTTCAAAGACATCAAATCATCCCACATAGTCATTAAAATATATGAAACGATCAATGCCATAAGCCAACTCCAACGATTGGCAGAATATGAAAATCCGTTAAAAATCTTTCCGAAAATCGGGAAGAGCAGGAAAAGTACACATACTCCAAGCAATATTTTAAGAAATGTTTTTTCATGCCTGCGACGGAACAAAAGCATAACTGCCAACAACGTCGGAACAGCATATCCCATACACAGCCAATTAGAAATTTCCGGAGAAACAAAAAGTGACGGCAGCTGTAAATAGTATTCAGTCGGATAAAAAAGATGAAGCGCATGAGTTCCGCCAAGCCTTGTATCACCCAAAATTGTATTCAGCAACGGCAGAAGAATAACCGCTCCCATGCACGCGCCCAAAACAGCACTTGCGGCGGTAATGCAAAACGGACGCACAGCATTTTTGATGTTAGTCTTATATTCGAAGCCATAACGAATCAATACATAGATAATTGCAAGCATGGCTATCATATAAAGGAAATAGAAGTTGCTGATTACGCACAGAAAAACTGCAACAGTAAAAAGAAACGGACTTTTATTTTTCAAAATTCTTTCTGCACCCGCAACCAACAGCGGAAAATAAATCAGTGGATTAATAAAATACGGATGTCTTGCAACATTATATAAATTCCAAAAACAGAAAACATATACAAGACTTCCTGCCAAAACAGAAAACTTGCTTGTCTTACCGACCTCTTTGCACATAAAGGAAAATGCGATACCGGCACAATAAAGACGTGCAATAATAGCTATGCAATAATATATATGGATATAATTTGACGGAACAAACACAGCCGGGAAAGAGAACGGATCACCGATTACATAGTAATGCAACGTTGATAAAATATCAGCGCCCTCACCTATCGCAAAATCCCAACTCGGTATTACCAGTTGGTGCTCTTTTAACAGGGTGACTATGATTTTACGCAAATACTGAGCATAATAAACCAATGAACGGTAATGCTGCGCTATACCGTCAACATTCCAAACAAAAGTACGTCCGTTCAAATAGAACCAACTGAAAGCAAGCAGTGATACTATTGCAAACGCAACGGTATACAACTGCCAATATCGACACTTATTCAAACGTTGATAAAAATTATTTAAACGTGTCATAATTTTTCTTTCCTTTTTTATTATTCATAAATCAAGTCGACAGCAACCGTATTCAACAGATTGCCGTCGGCGGTGCGAAGATCTGATCAATTCAGACCTTCTCTATTTTTATTTAATTACTCTGACTCTTACAACTCCGTCAATTGCACTGATTTTTTCAAGAACATCTGCGTCAACGTCGTTGTCAATGTCAAGAACCGTATAGGCAGTAGTTGCCTTCGGCTTTGCCTTGCTGATCATGTTGTCGATGTTAGCGCCTGTTTCTGAAACCAGCTTTGTAATCTGCTGAATAAGAGATGGCTTGTTTTCATGGAAAACACAAAGTCTTGCAGTACTTTCAAGATAGCCAAGTGAGCAGTTCGGGAAATTAACTGAGTTCTTGATGTTGCCGCAAACAAGATAATCTTTAAGTTCAGCAGCAGCCATAAGAGCACAGTTGTCCTCTGCTTCATAAGTGCCTGATGCAAGGTGCGGTGTGAGAATCACATTTTTATATCCGATAAGGTTATCTGTCGGGAAGTCACAAACATACTTTGCAATCTTGCCGCTGTCGATACCTGCCTTGATTGCATCGGGATCTGCAATTTCAGCACGTGACATGTTAAGAAGAATAACACCGTCTTTGCACTTACCGATGAATTCAGCATTGAACTTATGTCTAGTTTCATCATTAAGGGGAACGTGAACAGAGATGATATCACAGCTTTTGAGAAGCTCGTCTTCTTCAGCAACAACCTTGATTGAATTTGAAAGATTAAGTGCAGAATGAATTGTCAAATGCGGGTCACAGCCGATAACGTTCATGCCGATATCAACACCGGTCTGAGCAACAAGAGAACCGATTGCACCAAGACCAATAACACCGAGTGTTTTGCCCATAAGTTCATGACCTACAAAAGCACCCTTGCCTTTTTCAACAGTTTTAACAACAGCATCTCCGCCGCCTTTAAGTGAAGATACCCAGTCGATACTTTCAAGAACATTTCTTGATGCCATCAGCATTGTGCAAAGAACAAGTTCCTTAACAGCATTTGCATTTGCTCCCGGAGAGTTGAAAACAACAATGCCTTTTTGTGTGCAGTCATCAACAGGAATATTGTTAACACCCGCACCTGCTCTTGCGATAGCCTTAAGGTTATCGCCGAGTTCTGTTTCATGCATATTAAAGCTTCTTACAACAACTGCATCGGGATTCTCATAATCGGGAGAAATCGAAAAGCTGTCTTCGGTAAGCTGTGTTTTAATTTTGGGTGAAATTGAATTAAGAGTAAGAATGTTAAACATCATTTATCCCTCCAAAATAATTTGTAAAAATTTGTCTGACAAAAAATTGCTGAACACTTTTATTATATATTCATTTCCATAAAGTGTCAATATGTCATTTTGAAAGAAATTAAATATTTCGATATTTTTTTACGTATTTTTGCATACCTAAAATTTTTGTAACCTTTTTATAAGTTGAATTGTTATTATTGTGAAAGGACCTTTCAAACATGGTGGTGAACATATGACAGAGGATGAATTTATCAGGGCGGTGAAACGCAACAATCAAAGATTATTTTTGATTGCGTTATCATTTACTCAAAATAAAACCGACTCCGAAGACATCATTCAAAATGTTTTTCTCAAATTGTGGAATCAGAAAGAATTTGAAAGCGAAGAACACATTGACAAATGGCTCACGCGTGTAACAGCGAACGAGAGCAAAAATTTTATTAAATCTCCGTTTCGTAAAAGACGCGCTTCGCTTGATGAATTTGAAGATACATATACATTTGATAAAGACAAGAATAAGGATTTATTTAATGCAGTAATGTCACTGCCCACAAAACTTCGAACAGTGGTTCATATGTTTTATTATGAGGATATGACGGTCAAAGACATTGCTGAAGTTTTGAGATTAAAAGAATCCGCTGTTAAAACGCGGCTCCACCGAGCAAGAACACAATTAAAACAAATGTTGGGAGATGATTGGAACAATGAATAAAGAAAAATATAAACAGACTTTTTCGGGTATCTATCCTTCCGACGAAGCAATTGAAAGGATTTTTAACATGACTGAAAAGAAAAACAAACGAATCAAATTTAAAGCTATGATTGTAATCGCCGCAATTGTTGCACTGTTTACGTGCGCAACACTGACGGCTAACGCAGCAACAGACGGTGCAATTTTTGAAGGAATGAGCATGATCATAAACGGAGAAGAAGTTAATCTTGTTGATTACGTCAAGAACTACAAAGTCTACACCGACAAGAACGGAAATCGAGTCGGCGAATATGAATTTGAAATTCCCGATGAAAAAGACGGTCCGGCTTATATCTCCATTTATTCTGACGCAGTCGATTCTGATTCAATAGGAGATATCAGCAACAATGCAGCTAACAACAACACTGTAACCACAGCTGCTGCAAAATGATTATATGATTAAAATATGCGGGTAGGAACTTTTCCGTTTTGGAAATCCTGCCCGCATATTTATATTATTATCTGAAATTATTGTTGTTTCGGTTCTCCGAGCACATCTTTTTTAATAAACTTTTGATATGCAACAGTCACAATTATGAAAGCTGTGTATCCGATGAGTGCACCGCCTGCAACATCGGTAAGATAATGTGCGCCGCAAACCATTCTTGAAAAGCCCATGACGAAAATATACAACACCGAAAATGCTGCCACACCGGTAATTGCCTTTTTGAACTTTTCAAAAGCAGAAGCAAATAATATGCTCATCAAAATTGCGCAGCTGCCTGTTGTGTGTCCCGAAGGGAACGAGTTTGCATTGCTGTATATACCCATACTGCCGCCTTTTTTGAACCACTGTGTGAATGCAGAAAAATCTGCGCCGTCAAGCATATCTCTGCTCAATCGACTGTGCAACTTACTAACTTTTCCAAGGCTCATTCCTGCATCATCAACGATACCGTTTGAATATGCCACCATTTCTCTGAATCTGACTCTTTCGGTAATTGTTTTGCCCTCTTCGGAAAGTTTGATAAAAATTCCCATGAGTACTCCGGCAAGTGCAAGATATTCAAGCTTTCTGAGCGTCTGTTTGCTGAGCCGGCTGAACACTGCGATGCTGATTACGGCAACTACGGCGCTGATAATGAAGTATGTCACCTCGTTAAAGCCGAATATATGCTTAAGAACATTTTGTATCACCTTTTTCCAACCCACAACCGTGAGAACAAAAAAACCAATGGTCGTTACCGCTCTGACAATAAAGTTAAACACTTTGTAAATCTTTGTTTCTGTATTCTGAATCGGTCTGATAAACGGAAAAACTCTTGAGATAATATCAACGCTTTCTTTCAGATCATGACGTGTCAAAAACAGCACTGAGAACAACGGCCCCCACATACCCCAGTAAACAAACAAACCGAAGGCTTCAAATCCGATTGCAAATTTGCTTTGCGGATTAAAGATTGCAAAATCTATCTGCCAATCCAAAACCGTACCCACTGCCATCAGCACAATACCGACAGCATAAAACGCAATTGACACCGCTAAAATACGGCTTCGATCTTTTGCACGCAAACTTGTTTCCATAGCAATCGCCTCCCTTTCTAAAAAGCGGACGGAACTGACAAATTGTTCCGTCCGCAGATGATGTAATTTACAGATTAATCTTCTGCCTTTTCAACAGCTTCGTCAAGCCATGAAGTATCCTCATCCTTTGAGATTTCGCCATGCTTCACCTGAGAAATAATTGCAAGACCTGCGGCAAACATAACTGCGCAGAACAAGAACATGAAGTTGTAGTTACCGTTGAACAAACCGATTACAAGACCGCAAAGAATCGGGCCTGTAACAGCAGCTGAGAATGTTGCTGTGTAATAATAGCCTGTAAATGTACCTACATATTCGCGGCCGCCGATTGCGAGAACAAGCGGAAGAGTGTTGATATTAACGCAACCGACCGCAGCACCGCCGACAACAAGAGCAATCCACAAAATTACCCATGTGAATGTATTAACACTGCCGTCAGCTTTTGCAGGAAGAACCTGTGAAACGGTGAGATAAACAGCAAACATTGCAACGATTGCGCCAAGACCAATCATAATGGTCTTTTTTCTGCCGATTTTTCTGCCCATTGCACCGGCAGGAATACCAAATGCTGCAAGCGAAACGGCAAAAACTGCCATCATCAAGGTTGAATAAATTGTTGGAACATGGAGTGTGTCATTGGCAAAGTTTGTGAAGTTCGGGATAATTGCTTCTGTTGCATTGTTGATAACAAACAATGAAGCAAGCATAATGATAAGGCTTCTCTTTTCCTCTTTTGAAATCGGAAGATTCTTAATCTTAATTTTTTCTTTCTTAGCTTCTTCATCGCCTTTTTCAAAACCAACATCAGCTGAAAGGTCATGCTGCTTATTCTTTTTATAGAAAGCAATCAAAACAACAAGGCACAAAACAGAAATAACTGCTGTTACGATGAAAACTGGTGTATAGTTGATATACTGTGCTTCACCTGCTGCATTGAGAAGAACATTCCCGTCTGCATCAAGGATTTGACCGAGGTCATTCACCTTCGCAGTAAGATTCTCACTGAGAGTTGTAAAACCAATGAGTCCGCAAATTGTTGAAGCGATAATACCTACAACGAAGCCAACCATCTGACCGATACCGCCCATGATATTGATAACAGCATTGGCATCGCTTTGAAGATTTGACGGTGTGAAGTCCGGCATAAGCGAAACAACCGGCGAGCGCCAAATTGACATTGTGAAGTTGAAGCAGATGATAACAGCCATCATAAGAAGAATACTCAAACCTGCTGCTTTAATTGTTGCTGCAACCGGGATAAAGCAGAAAAACAATGCACAAATAGGAAGACAAGCAATAATGTAAGGCATACGCTTACCAAGCTTTGAATGTGTGTGGTCACTCTTCTTACCGAAATATGGCTGGAAGATAACACCGAAAATGTTATCAATCGTCATGATAGCATTGACCAAAAGCGGGACAGTCAGCCAAACAAGCCACGAATGTCCGTTGATGAAATTCGCAACACTTCCGCCCTCAGCAAAAATGATTGAAAGCTTACCTTTAAGTATAACCGGAACATAAGAGTTATAAACCGACCATAAAAGCATACAACCCATGAAACCGAATCCTATAAGGAACGTTCGCTTATAGTTGAGTTTTTCTTTTTGATTTTCTGGCATATTGTTTCCTCCGTTTAATTGTGCGGTATGAATCGCTGTCGAAGCATTATCTTACCCGCATCAAAATAATTTCATGTTATTATACTATAAACCCAATCAAGATTGCAATAAAAAACCAATTTTGGCAAATTAATCTACTAAATGCACAAAAACAAGCCGCCTAATTTGTTGACAAATATCGTTGACAATGTTATATTTTAACTATGATATATAAATGAAAGGATGCGAAATGCGTTTATCGATTGCTCAAATTATTACAGTTTTCAGATATTGGCTTTTCGCAGGACAGAATTATGAGTATTTATACCAAAGAAGATATTTTACGCATCGTAAAAGAACAAGATGTAAAATTTATATGCTTACAGTTCACAGATATTCTCGGAATGCTCAAAAGTGTTTCAATAACTGCAAGTCAGCTTGACAAAGCGCTTGATAATCGCTGTGCATTTGATGGTTCGTCAATTGACGGTTTTGTCAGAATTGAAGAATCAGATATGTGCCTGCATCCGGATTATGACACCTTTGTAATTCTTCCGTGGCGCTCAACATCAGGCAAAACAGCAAGACTTATCTGTGACGTATACAATGCAGACGGAACACCGTTTGAAGGCGATCCGCGCTATGTCCTCAAAAGAACCATCAAAGAAGCCGCCGAAATGGGTTACACCTGCAATGTTGGTCCTGAATGTGAATTTTTCCTGTTCCATCTTGATGAGGACGGACGTCCGACAACATCATCACATGACATGGGCGGATACTTTGAACTCGGACCTATCGACAGGGGCGAAAACTGCCGCAGAGATATTTGCCTTGCACTTGAAAACATGGGATTTGAAATTGAAGCATCACACCATGAAAATGCGCGCGCTCAGCATGAAATCGACTTCAAATATGACGAGGTTCTCCGCACAGCAGACAATGTTATGACATTTAAGTATGTTGTCAAGACCCTTGCCAATCAGCACGGACTTTATGCGACGTTTATGCCAAAGCCTGTTTTCGGAATGTGCGGCTCAGGCATGCATACAAATATCTCACTTTTTAAAGATGGCAAGAACGCGTTTTATGATGAAAGCGACATCTTCGGACTTTCAGCCGCCGCATACAACTTCATTGCAGGAATTATGCATCACATCAAGGCAATGACACTTGTCACAAACCCGATTGTAAACTCATATAAGCGCCTTGTTCCGGGTTATGAGGCTCCCGTGTATGTTGCATGGTCGGCGAAAAACAGAAGTCCGCTTATCCGTATTCCTTCAGCAAAGGGCGTCGGTACAAGAGTTGAACTTCGCAACCCCGACCCTGCCGCTAACCCTTATCTTGAAATGGCCGCAAGCATTGCGGCAGGTCTTGACGGAATCAAAAAGAACATGACCCCGCCGCCTGCAACAGACTCAAACATCTTTGATCTCACATCCAAGCAAAGAAAAGAAGCAGGAATTGAATCTCTGCCTAAGACTCTCGGTGAAGCAATCGAAGAATTCAAGAAGAGTGACTTCATGCGTCAGGCAATGGGCAATCATGTTTATTCAAAATACATTGAAGCTAAACAGGAAGAATGGAAAGAATACAGCAGACGAGTTTCTCAGTGGGAAATTGACAAATACCTCGGAAAGTATTGATTCAAACAAATTACAGCGGCAGTCGTTTTGGCTGCCGCTTTTTTGTACTTGCGTACGACTATAACGCGGGGAAGAATGCACTAATGGTAAGTAATAGTCCGCAAAAGAAGGAAATGAGGTATGAGTGGCATGCTGTTGCGCAGAAGTAATAGGTAATAAGTAATAGTGAATAGGTTTGGTCGCGGGAAAAGCTGTAACATATTTTAGTTTACATCCGCGAAATGACGTAACTGTTAATTTTTAGATTTTAATTTTTAAATCATTACATTACTCCACGGATGAAAAATTTCATATTGCAGTAATCTCATTCGCGACCTCACCTCTTCCTTATTACCTTTTACTTATTACCTGTGCTTAGCACCGTCCTCATGCTGGACAGGCAGTTACTTTTTCTGCGTTCAGAAAAAGTAACCAAAAAGAAACTCTGACGTACGCAAAAAAAAAAACGGCAAAAATCGTTCCGATTTTTGCCGTAATTTGCTATAGGAAAGTTTGTACTAACCCCCATTTCCTTTGGACGCCGTACAATAATGACAAAATACGTTCGGCTACAGTAAGTCTGTTCACCATAACCATAGAGATTCAAAACAGTTGGGGCTTTGTCGGCTGTCTTTATTTGCAGTCTTATTGGGAGGTTGTTTTTATTTACCATTGACTTGAAAAAATTGTTCAAGGTTGCAGGTCGCCCCCCGCGGGGGCGACCCTACGAAATCGCATCAATCTTATTCTGCGGACTAAATTTTACGATAGGCACAATCTCTCACGCAATTACGCATTACGAATTAAGCATTACGCATTGAATTTAGTTTACCCTTAGGAAATCTCTCGCTTCAACCGTCACACCGCCGACCGTTACATCTTTTTTATTATAGTTGACGTAAACGCTCGTACTGCCGCCGTATTCCGTACAGTAAACACCTTTTTTCACTCTGTAATGTGCTGTGATTTTTTTGTCACCCAAATCAGAAAATACACTGCTCATTCTTTCATAGCAAAGCTGTACATCAGACGCATAGTTCATATAATGATAGTTATCGGCGGTTTCATCTGTGCCGAAGTCCTCGTAATAAAGTTCATAGTTCGGCACACAGCCGAATTCTGCCGCCTTAAGCATTGCCGTTTCACTGTTACTTGTCAGATTTATAGGCTCACATGAATAGTTCACAACACCGTGCAGTAATGCCTGCAAAAACGGAACTGATGAACAGTAATCTCTGCTTGCACATGCCGCAGACGTTGGCAGACATACAGCCATATCCGCATATTTCATGCTGTATATATTTCCTGCGCTGACCATCAGCTTTTTACTTGATGAAATCGCATTGATCTGAGCCGAAACTGCATCTTTCATTTGCTGACGCACAGCATCTGAACCGCTTGAAAAATCAGAATAAAGCACGCTTCCGGCATCCGCTGTGCAGATACCGTCAAATGCATATCTGCGCATTTTATATATTGCTGAGTTCATCGTTTTTTCAATATCACCCACAGCAAGTAATTCACGTTCCCCTGTCGATTTGACAGCAGAACCTTTTAAATCGGAAAATACATGAGTCGAAGCAGTTGAATTTATTGCTGTTGCCGCATTTTTCAGACTTCCGCTTTTTGCTGAAATCAAATTCATATCGGCAAAAACAGTAATATTCTGCAAATCAGTATAACTAATAAACTCTTCAAAACTGCTTTTAGAGCCGAGATTTGATGAGATATCAGTCTTCGAAGCGCTTGTCTGTCTAAGACCGCCGTCAAACATACCTCTGTATCGCAGATATATATTATTTACACCTTTGCCCCTGAAAAAAGAGAGCACATCTTCGGCCTGCTCAAAGGTTGTAAGTGCTGTCATTTTAGGCTTTTCGTCACCTATTTCAGCCGCACCGACAAGGCTCAGCACAAACGGCATGACATTTTCAGAATCATAACTTCCGCCAAAACTGAGCGTTCCGTTTCTGATGAGCATCTCACGGCAGGCGCTCGCCATACCAATATAGTCACTGTTATCACCCGAAAGCAAGCGATAGGAAATTTTAAATTCGCCGTCATAGCTTTTTCCTGACGCATAGCTCATTTTATTTTCATTGTCATTCACAACCTTAGTTACATCAAACTGTGCACCTACCCTGTTATATGCACCTTTTGTAAGTGCTTTTTCAGCTGTAATTTTCGCAGTTGCATCGCCGCTTTCAATCAAAGCAACATATGCATTGTCACCCGATTTCATTCCGAATGACGCGACATAGGCTGATGATAAACTGTCATTTTCGCCAACAGAGTAATCTGCACCGTAAACAGGCAGTGTGATTTTGTCAAATTTGTCAGTCTTATCGCCGATATCAATCGCCGCACCGCTACCATCAGGTATCAAGATATAATCTCCGCTGTCAGCCACCGTGTTTGCACCAAAATATTCAAGCAAATGTATCGTTTTGACAATCACATTTTCGCTCATATCATCATTTTTTATTTTTGAGCAGTCAACACTGACGCTAAGCGTTCCGCTGTCAACTGAGAACTGCACAGGTATATTAAAGCTGATGTTCGCCCCGTCACCCAACGTTTTTTTAAAACCATATGTCACAATCAGGCCGTTATCAGCTGTTTTATAACTTGCATTTTTTTGTGCAACACTGTCATCTTGTGAATTGAGTGTATAAACATTACCGTCTGCAACAATATCTACGTTGACGACCGCCGGCTTTCCATTGGTATATTTTTCCGGCAGAGAGTTCCAAAGCTTTTTTCCGATTGAATCATAAACCGAAACATTGTAAGTCGATTCATCAAAATAAAGCACAGTACTGTCAGATACCGCTATTTTTTTCATTTGCTTTGCATTCTTTGCGCAAACATAAACACTTTTACTTTTATTTTCTGCCGCGACCTGCTGCTTTGTATCGCTGATTTTCGTTGCATCAACATTTGCCGACATTCTGCCCGAACAGCCGAAAAATGTAAACAACATGCAAAGCAACAGCAATATGCATGCACCGCGCTTTATTTTCAACATTAGATCTCACCCCGATTGAATTATATAACGAAGTATAACATATTATGAAAGTTTAAGCAAGGGTACCTGCGGTACTGCGTACGGCTAATATTGCGGGATAGATTGTGCCAATTGTAAGATATAGTCCGCAGAAGAAGAAATAATTAGGAATGAGGAGTTAGGAGTGAGGAACGGTGGTCGCGGATAAATTAACAACAAATCTTTAAGCATTAATCCGCAAAACTAATAACATACATCAGTTAAAAAATTATTTTATAATGACAACTTATAAAATAACTACTATCTATCTCTGAGGGTGAAAAAAATAAATATTATATAATATCTATTTCGCGACCACAACTCCTAACTCCTCATTCCTAATTTTTCTCTGCGGACTATCGTTTACTATAGGCACAATCTCCCCCGCAATTACACATTAAGCATTACGAATTACGCATTGACTTCGCCCCTTGACATCACACTGACCATCATATATAATAGTCAAAAATAACACTAACTTGCCACCGGGTAAGACAGCGGCGCTGTATATCATATCGTTAGGTCTTTGAAGATATGAAATTCAGCGTTTTTATATTTAGGGGAAATATTCATGAATAACAATCAATATCTGAAAGATTTTATAAAATATTCTTCACTTAATATTCTCGGAATGATCGGACTTTCCTGTTATATTCTTGCAGACACTTTTTTTATTTCAAAAGGTCTTGGTCCAAACGGACTTGCCGCCTTAAATATTGCGTTACCTGCATATAGTTTCATCAGCGGATGCGGTTTAATGCTGAGCATTGGCGGTGCAACAAAGTTTTCTATTGCCAAAAGTCAGGGCAATGACACAGAAGCGAACAAGCATTTTTCAAACACATTGATTCTTGCGGTAATCTTCTCTGCACTGTTTGTTTTAATCGGCATTTTCTTTTCAAAAAATATTGCAGTTCTGCTTGGCGCTGACGAGCAAATCTTTAAGCAGGTAAACATATATCTTAAGGTTCTTCTCCTGTTTTCACCTGCGTTTATCTTCAACAATATCTTCAACTGTTTTGTCAGAAACGACGGCAATCCAAACCTTGCCATGACAGCTATGCTGACCGGCTGCATGTTCAATATCATTCTTGACTATATTCTCATTTTCCCTGCGAACCTCGGAATGTTCGGTGCGGTTTTGGCAACCGGCTTTGCACCTGTTGTCGGTATGCTGATTTTGTCAAGGCATCTGATAAAAAAGAAAAACGGCTTTCATATCATTAAATCAAAGCCGAATTTTGCAAATATATTTTCGATTCTTTCCCTCGGTCTGCCCTCATTTATAACGGAACTTTCCTCAGGCTTGGTTATAATTGCATTCAATGTCATTATCCTAAATTTACGCGGTAATATCGGTGTTGCGGCTTACGGCGTGATTGCCAACATATCACTTGTCATAATTTCTGTATACACAGGCATTGCACAAGGCACTCAGCCGCTCATCAGCAAGGCACACGGAAACGCAAGCAGAAAAGGCTGCAAGGCTCTGCTAAAATATGCCGTTGTCACTGCGTCTGCAATTTCCGCAATAGTCTATCTTTGCATATTTTTCTTTGCTGACCCAATTGCACAAATTTTCAACAGCGAACATAATGCCGAACTGCAAATCATGGCGGTGTCGGGCATGAAACTTTATTTCACTGCGATACCGTTTGTGGGATTCAATATTATAATTTCAATATTCTTCACATCGGTTGAAAAACCGATACCGGCGCATATTATCTCTCTTTTGAGAGGTCTGATACTGATTATTCCAATGGCATTTTTAATGTCTAAACTTTTTGAATTAACGGGAACATGGCTTGCTTTCCCTGTCACCGAAGCAATTGTTTCACTAATTGCCTTAGTTTTATATCCGATTGGTTATAAAACTAAACGACACAGCTAACCCAGCATACTCTCACGCATTTTCAGCAAAATCACCTTTTCTCTTCGCGAAACCTGAACTTGCGACATGCCAAGCTGCGCCGCAGTTTTCGATTGTGTCATACCTTTGAAATACCGCAGTTCAATAAGTTTTCTGTCTTGCTCTTCAAGCGAGCGCATAACATCATAAAGAGCAAGCCTGTCTGATATCTCATCTTCATGCGAGCAAACGGGTATATCCAACTGATGTGATTCGTTTTCATCATCGCAGGCAGTCAATGATATTGTTGGCATGGAAACCGTGATAAGTTCCGCCGCTTCGGATATTTCTACACCTAATTTTTCCGCAAGTTCACTGATTTTCGGCTCACGTCCAAGCTGATTTGTAAGCTCGTCCTTCGTCTTAACGGCAAGGCGAGCTTTTTCTTTCAACGTTCGCCCGATCTTAACACTGCCACCGTCACGAAAAATACGTCGTATTTCTCCCAGAATAACAGGAACAGCATAGGTGGAAAATGCAAAACCTCTGCTTTCATCAAAGTTATCTGCGGCCTTTATCAGTCCAACACAGCCTGCCTGGAATAAATCATCATAATCTACACCGCGGCCTCTGAACTTATTTGCGCATGAATGAACAAGTCCAAGGTTGCCGTCAACCAACTTGTCCCTTTGTGCTTTTGTTTTTTGCAAGGAAGCAACCTCCCTTAAACTGTTTTTCCGCCGATATGCTTTGTCAGCGTAACGCAAGTTCCCTTGCCGGGTTTGGAGGTAACCTTTATCTTATCCATAAAGCTTTCCATTACGGCAAAACCTAATCCTGCGCGCTCATCACCGGCCGTTGTGAACAATGGCTGCATTGCCTGCTCAATGTTTTCAATGCCTACTCCTCTGTCACGAATTCTGATTCTGACAGCATTCGTATCGGTGATGCCGACGGTTATGTATATCTTTCCCATACTTTCACGGTAGCCATGCACAATGCAGTTTGTGACAGCCTCACTGACTGCCGTTTTTATATCCGTCAATTCTTCAACTGTAGGATCAAGTGCGGCAACAAAAGCCGACACCGCCACTCGTGAGAAACCTTCATTTATGCTTCGGCTGTCAATCACCATTTTCATCTCATTGATAATTTTCATTTTAATTCCCATAGCCTTTCCGGCTACAAATAGTTCATTATAAGTTCTATACATACCTTGTTGTAGCCGGACAAGGTGTATATATGGAAATTTTGTCCATTCAAAATTATGCCATAGGCAAATTTTTAGGATATACAATCTACTAGCGTGATTTTTCATGCTAGTACCTTGACACATCTATTAGTTGTGCCAAGGTACTAGATTACCTCCTTTTGCTTGATTTCTCCAAGCCTTTCAAGTCCTGCAAGCTTCATCACCTTATATGCTCCCGGCGAGAGATTCTCCACTCTGATTCTTCCGCTGACACTTTTCATCAGTTTATATCTTCCCATAACAAGCCCTATTCCTGAACTATCCATAAATGTAACTGCACCAAAATCAAGGATAAGCAGTGACGGTCTTCTGTGAAGAATGGCATCGTCAATACTCACTCTGATTAAACTTGCACTGTGGTGGTCAATTTCTCCGTCAAGATAAACTTTAATTTCATTCTTCCTGTATTCAATTTTTGCAGACATATTTATTCACTGTTATTACAGAATACTTTCAAATCGGGATATAATTTCGTATTCTGCAAAACTCCTTTCTAATGAAAATAAAAACACCCTTACCACTGAATGATAAGGGATTGATGATAAATTTTTTGACGAAGTAAGTCAGGTGAAGAAAATAATTAGGAATGAGGGGTGAGGAATGAGGAGTTAAGGTCGCGAATAAAGCAACAACAAATCTCTATCACTCGTCCGCGAAAAAAACAAAATCATATAATGGTTAGAAATTTATTATAATAACAATTTTAAAATAGTTACTATCTATCTTTGCGGTTAAGAAACTAACAGTTTGCACTATCTTTCCCGCAACCTTCGTTCCTCACTCCTAACTCCTCATTCCTCATTAAATTTCCCCTATTCACTATTCCTTATTACCTATTGCGTAGCAGCTGCTTCTCATTTATAAAGCCTTCTTATATCACTGACAATATAGAATGAGCCGGCACATATCAATGCATCGTTTTCACCCATCATTGACAAGGCAGAATCGAATGCTTTTTTTACGTCTTTCTGACACGTCACATTTTCACAGTTCCTTTTTGCGTATTCTGCAAGTACTTCAGGCTCTTCACCTCTGCCCTCTTCGGCAAGCGTACACACAATATTTTCGCAAAGCGGTGAAATAATATCTATTGCACTTTCATAATTTTTGTCTTTCATGAAACCAAGAACTGCTGTTATCCTTTTGCCGCTCAGATGTTGCTTTATCATTTTTGACAAAGCTGTCATACATCCCACGTTGTGACCGCCGTCAATAATAATCAGCGGTGAACGGCTGATTATTTCCATCCGTGCAGGAAGGAATGCATCTGAAAGTCCTGATTTAATGTCTGTATCCGTAATCGGCAAGCCGCAATTTGCAATTTCTCGTGCGGCAATTACTGCAACTGCCGCATTGGCAAGCTGATGGTCGCCGGTGAATTTTACTTTCAACGAAAGTTTGCCGAAGTCAAAATCTATGCCGTCAAGATTCTCTCCTCTTTTGGTTATGATGTTCATATCAGGCGAGATGTGTTTGCAGTTTTTCTCTTTGCAAACACGTTCAATCACTTCGTAGGCATCACTGCTCTGCGAAATAAAATCAAAGCCGCCGTTATCACTCGGATATGACACAACCACACTGCCGCTTTTGATTACTCCGCACTTTTCCTCGGCAATCTCTTTAACCGTATTGCCAAGCACCTGCGTATGGTCAAGAGAAATGGATGTTATCACCGTCACCAGCGGTGCAGGAATGATATTTGTGCTGTCAGTGCGGCCGCCAAGTCCGGCTTCAAGAACAACAATGTCACATTTTTCTCGCTCAAAATATATCAGCGCGGCGGCAAACACAACCTCGAAAAAGGTCGGTGTGAGTTCAACTTTATCAAGTTCATCGTTTACTGATTTTATCTCTTCAATAATTTCGGCAAAATCATCTTTGTCTATATACTCACCGTCAATTTGAATACGCTCACAAAACTCTGTTACAAACGGAGATGTGAACAAGCCTGTTTTCAGATTTGCACTGCGTGTAATGAATGATATTTCAGTTGACACAGAACCTTTTCCGTTTGTTCCGACAACATGAACAAATTTAAGTTTCCTGTGTGGATTACCGAATTTTTCAAGCAAGGCTTCTATTCTTTCAAAGCCGCTGCTTTTTGCAAACTTTCTTCTTGAATAAACATATTCAAGTGCACTTTCATAATTCATAGGTTTTCTTCTTTCATCTGATTTTAGCAGAAAAATAATACAACAAAACAATGCAATTTGTCAACGCAGAAAAGGTTGAAGGGAGTGGACACTTAGAGGTTTATTTGCCATGTGCTTCCCCGCCTGCGGCGGGGAAGCACAAATTAAACTCCGTATTTAGACACTCCCAAGGTTGAAGTAATAAGTGATTCCTCGTTTACTTCGTTATCAGCATATTTTCAAAATGCAGACTGCCAAGTTCATCTGCCGAACATAGTTCATAAAGTGCAGATGCAAACGTTAGCCTGTCAATATCATCAGGAACAACCGACGCAAATTTTCCGGGCAGGGTGATATTGTCGCCTGTCAGCACAGTTGCGTTCATCAATTTTCGTCTTTCATTTGTAAAAAGCAGACCTCTGTAAACCAGCGGAACAACTGTCGCACTTGCCGAAATAATCACTGTGCTTGCAAGAATTCTGCTGTCAACTCTGCCCGAAACGATCAAAGAAAGACCATATTCCTCAAGCAAGCGATCCGCAAGCCGCTCATAGTCGCTCACACAATTCGTAATCACTTGAATTCTGCAAGCAATCGGAACCAGCTTTTCAATAATATCAACCAGATATGCGTTTTCATCAACAACACTAACGAATATCTGCGTTGGATCAAGCGCCATTTTTTCAAGGGTTTTCACTGCTGAATTGAAAAGCACGCGTTTCGGCAAAACTTTAGGCGCAAATGCACTAATTCCACATTTCTCGTCCGCCTTAACTCCAAACGGCAAAATTGCCCTTGATTTAAGCTTGCCCGAAACTGCTTCAACAGTGTTCCACGGAATTATTCCGCGATATATTCTTGCTGTAATTTTATAGAACGGGAACGCACCTTGAACACTAATTTTTTCACTCGTCACCTCAGGCGGATGAGTCAAGTCATAAAACCGCCCTTTTATTCCGCCGTTATTCTCTGAAACAGAAAGCATAAAAAACACATGCATCACCGTTAAATATTATGCATTGGGCGGACAAAGTATGCGAGTAAGCATGTACCACAGAAAGACACAATCCGCAAAATTAACTTGTTCTTATTTTTCAAGCTTGTCCTCGTGTCGGACAAATTGAAGTAATATGTAATAAGGAATAGTGAAGATGTACGCAGGGAAAGTTATAGTTAATTTCAAAATATCTTTCGCGTGTTTTATTGCTACAACTTTTTGAGTGTACAACTTTCCGCATGCACTTCTTCACTATTACCTTTTACTTATTACCTGCACGTAGTGCTTGTCCTCATGCCGGACGGG
>JAMPDR010000002.1 GCA_023665555.1 Ruminococcus sp. | reverse complement strand
TCATCTTGCACTACCTGTTTACTATCATACTACACTGCACAGCTTGCTGCGTCCGCAAAACCTGCCTATTATACATATTTAAAATTAAATGTAAAACCACGTAGGGTCGACCCCATGTGGTCGAGTTGAACTTTACCGTATTGCACTATTTCTAAAAATGACAAATAAAAACAATCCTCCAATAAGACTATAATTAAAGATAGCCGACAAAGCCTCAGTCGTTTTGAATCTCTATGGTTATGGTAAACAGACTAACCGTAGCCGAGCGTATTTCGTCATTATTGTAAGGCATCCAAAGAAAATGAAGGTTAGTACAAACTTACCTATAGCAAAATACACCTAAAAATCACGCGTGATTTTTAGGTGTATTTTTTGCATACGTCAGCGTTTCTTTTTGGTTCCTTTTTCTAATCATAGAAAAAGGAACTGCCAGTCCGGCACGAGGACAAAGCTAAAAGCTACAACAAATTATAAATTGCGGACAGAACCCTACGAAAGATACAATCTCCCTCGCAATTACGCATTAAATTCGTTTCCACGAGAGAAACACTTTGGTTTATCTTATTCTTTTATTAACAACTTTGAGAAGCACATTTGACACTGCATCCGTGATAACAAAGCACACAATTGCTTCAACAAGACCCTGCAAACCAACAAACGCAACAATGAAACTGAACACGTTGCTTGTTCCCATCTGTGTCATAAGATCCTGAATGAAATCAGTTCTTCCGAAAAACAGTACCAATGAACCTGTGAAGAAAAGCGTGTTTGCAAGCGGTCCGACAAGTGCTGCAACAGTTGAACCAACGATCTGCCTTTTTTCTTTTCTTGCAATGCCCTTATAAGTAATACCTGCAAGCCAGCCTGCAAGAATACGTGTCATGCACACAATGAAAGTGAAAATCGGGTTAATTCCAAGCAGCGTTGCACCAAAAGGACTTGAACCGAAGCATTGAATGAAACTTGTCAAGCCGAACACTCCGCCGAGAACTGCGCCTGCTGTCGGTCCTGCAACAATTGCTCCGATAACAACAGGAATCATGTTGAATGTGATTTCAAGGCCTGCTGTTTTCAGATAGCCGAGCGGTGTGAAAGACATTACAACAATGATTGCTGCAAAAATTGCTGTTTCTGTCAGCCACAGAACCTTTTTCTGCGTACTCTGTTTCTTTTTTTCTGCCATAATAAAAACTCCTTTGCTGTCACCGTTTTGGCATAACGTGTGACGCCTTTTTATTTATAATGCGGTGACGATGCATATTGCCTTGCAATATCCGTTCAGCATAACACTGAATCAGATTTGCGGCAGATTACACAACATCCCGAATTATACTGAATTAGTACCTTTTCTTTCTGTTGATTTTATATAAACAATTAAGTCCATTAAGAGTCAAATTAGGTTCAAGATGAATTTTGTTTTTGCAAAGAGGAACAATCAGTTCAGCCAGTCCGCCTGTTGCAATAACATTAACCATTTCATCAAAGCCATATTCCTCGCGAATCTTGTCTATAAAGCCATCAAGCATCAGCGCATTGCCGAGAACAACACCTGAGTTTATGCTGTCTGCTGTATTCTTTCCGAGAAGCGACTTAGGCTCAGAAAGCGGAATATCTGCAAGCAGAGCACATTTTTCCGCAAGTGCATCAAGTGATATTTTTACACCCGGAGCAATGATACATCCACACAGTTCACTTTTTGCGTTGATTACAGTGAGTGTTGTTGCTGTACCAAGATCCGCAACAATCAGTGGTGTATCGGTAATTTTCATTGCCGCAACAGTTTCGGCAACAATGTCCGCACCGAGGATGCCGGGCATTTCAGTTTTGATGTTAAGCCCTGTTTTTATTCCTGCACCGACAACAAGCGGTTTAATTCCAAAACTGCCGAGCATTTGCAAAACAGTATGAGTAAGCGACGGCACAACTGAAAGCATAATTGCCGAATCAACCGATGAAATATTCGTTTTATTTTTTTCAAAAATACCAAGCAATAAGGCAGCATATTCATCTGCACTTCTGCTCACAGCCGCACTCATTTTGCTTTTAAAAACGAGCCTGTCGCCGTCAAACACTCCAATTGAAATGCTTGTATTACCGATATCAACAGCAATGAGCATATTATCGCCGCCCTTTCATTGAACTTACGGTTTATTTTATCAGATAAAATAGTCTATGTCAAATAGAAAATGCGGTACTTGCGGTGCTGGCGCACGGCTCATATTGCGGGGAAGATTGTACCTATTGTGAGCTGCTACGCAGAAGTAATAGGTAATAAGTAATAATGAATAGGTTTGGTCGCGGATAAGGCAGTGGCATATTTTAAATTGCATCCGCAAAATGTTGCAACTGTTAATTTTTAGATTTTAATTTTTAATGCTTGTTTAAATAGTTATTTTTCTCCGCAGATGAAAACTCCATATTGTAACAATCTCGTTCGCGACCGCACTTTTTTACTATTACTTCTTACCTGTGCATCGCACTGTCCTCATGCCGGACAGGCAGTTACTTTTTCTGCGTTCAGAAAAAGTAACCAAAAAGAAACTCTGACGTACGCAAAAGAACGGCGAAAAATCGTTCCGATTTTTGCCGTAATTTGCTATAGATAAGTTGGTACTAAACCCCATGTCCTTTGGATGCCGTACAATAATGACGAAATACGTTCGGCTACGGTTAGACTGTTCACCATAACTATAGAGATTCAAAACAGCCGGGGCTTTGTAGGCTGTCTTGAATTGTAGTCTTATTGGTAGATTGTTTTTTTATTTATCTTCTATTTTGAGTCAGTATATAATTTTATTCCGCGGATAAAAAGCTATGGATATAAATTATCTCACTCGCGACTGCACTTTTTCACTATTACTTATTACATATTACTTCTGCGTAGAAACTCACAACAGGTACAATCTCCCCCGCAATATGAGCCGTACGCAGTACCGCATTACGAATTACGCATTGTCCTTCGCCATTTCAAACACCTTAATGACCTCACCAAGTACATGTATCGAATTCTGATTCAGCAGCTTGACAGATACAAATTGCTTAGACTTCACTGCACTTATCATCACTCTGCCGCGGAAAAATTTGCTCAAAAGTGAAATGTGTATCGGCTTGATGTCATTCATATAAATCAGCAGCATGCCGTTTCTTTGCGCAATTTCATATATATCCACGTTTGACGCGCGGCTTCTGATGAGCGCAACATCAATAAGTCCTTTGACACATTCGGGCGGTTCGCCAAAACGGTCAATAAGTTCATCCATAACATCCATTGCGTCCTCTTCATTCCTGATTGACGCAATTCGCTTATACATGCCGATTCTGTTTTTCACGCTGTCAATGTAATTTTCGGGGATGTGTGCGTCGATTGCAAGATCAATCAAACACTCCTTTTCTTCCTCATGCGGTCTGTCAGATTCAGCCGATTTTTGATCTTCCACCGCCTGCGACAGCAGTTGCAGATACATATCATATCCGACTGCCTCCATGTGTCCGTGCTGCTGTGCGCCTAGGATGTTTCCTGCACCGCGTATCTCCAAGTCACGCATTGCAATTTGAAAACCTGAACCAAACTGCGTAAACTCACGAATTGCGCTAAGTCGCCTTTGAGCAACATCTGAAAGCTGCTTTTTGTCGTTATATGTGAAATAGGCAAATGCTCTTCGCGAACTTCGACCTACACGTCCCCTTATCTGATGAAGCTGTGCAAGTCCAAGCCTGTCGGCATCTTCAATTATAAGCGTGTTTGCATTCGGAACATCAACACCGGTTTCAATGATTGTTGTGCAAACAAGAATATCAATTTCGCCTTCCAAAAGTTGTCGCCAAACTTCACTTAATTGTTCTTCGTTCATTTTTCCGTGACCGATACCTATTCTTGCATCGGGAAGAAATTCATGGATTTTAGCCGCAGTTTGTTCAATTGTTTCAACACGGTTATGCAGATAATATACCTGACCGCCGCGTCTAATCTCACGGCTCATTGCCTCTGCAAGAACTTCCATGTTGTGTGCGATAACATAAGTCTGAACCGGGTGTCTGTCCTGCGGCGGAACTTCAAGCACCGACATATCACGAATACCGCTCATTGCCATGTTGAGCGTTCTCGGTATCGGTGTTGCGGAAAGTGTGAGCACATCAACCAATGGAAAACGCTCTTTAAGCTTTTCTTTTTGTGAAACACCAAATCGCTGTTCCTCATCAACAACAAGCAAGCCTAAGTCCTTGAACTCAACAGATGATGCAATTATGCTGTGAGTGCCAACAATGATATCAATACTGCCGCGCTTAAGCGCCTTTTTGATTTTGTTTCTTTCTGAAACCGTTCTGAAACGTGAAAGCATTTCAATTTCAACAGGGAAACCGCTGAAACGTTTCTTTATTGTCTGATAATGCTGGAACGCGAGTATCGTTGTCGGAACAAGAAATGCACATTGTTTTCCGTCTGCAATACATTTGAAAGCTGCTCTGAGTGCAACCTCGGTTTTTCCGAAACCAACATCACCGCAAAGCAATCTGTCCATCGGATAAGGCTTTTCCATGTCGCGCTTAATTTCAACAATTGATTCAAGCTGATCATCGGTTTCGTCATATTCAAAGCGCCTTTCAAAATCACTTTGCATGTCCATATCCGGAGAAAAAGCGTAACCTTTCATGTTGATTCGTTTTGCATAAAGTTCCGTCAACTGAACTGCCATGTCTTTGACGGCAGACTTAACACGTGCCTTTGTTTTTTTCCACTCATCACCGCCGAGTTTGTTAAGTTTAACCGCTTTGTCGCTATCACGCGGAGTGATATATTTCGAAAGCAAGTCAAGTTGTGTAACAGGAAGATACAAAACATCTGAACCGCGGAAATTGATTTTGATGAAATCTTTGACTTTTTTATCAACCGTCATGGTTTTAATTCCGTCAAAAATACCTATGCCGTAGACCGCATGAACAACGTAATCGCCCCTTGAGATATCCTCAATACTCATCAGCGCCTTACCCTGCTTGAAGCGTTTTTTCACTTGCTTTTTGGCTGTGGCAGTGCCGCCTTTTCTGTAAGAAAACAACCTGAATTTAAGCGAGGCATATTCAAAACCGCCGCTTACCGAGCCTGCGACAACACTGACCGCCTTTTTCGGGAACTCAGCAGGAACAACAGGAAAATAATGCGCCTTTATATCCTGCGTTTCAAGGTCATATGCCAGTTCTTTTGCGCTCTTCTCAGTGCCTGCCATAATAACGCAGGTATAACCCATGCGAAGCGACGGAGTCAAATCATCACACAAATAATCAAGCGTGCCGTCCCAGCCTGCGTTTTGCTGAGCGTTGATACTGACAAGTTCTTTAACAGGCACATCAAAACTTCCTCTGGGAAGATTATCCATGAATACCGCCTTATTTTTCTCATACACAGAAATGAATTCATTCCATGTGAGCGCGAACTTATCAAGTCCTTTAGTGAGGATTCCTTCTTCAAACATCGCCTTGATGTCCTCATTCAAAAGTTTTGAACATGCGGAAAACTTTTGCTTAACCGCTGAACTTTCCTCAACAAACAGAATGTCCGATGATGTATAATCAAAAATCGTTGCAGGAGCATCATATACAAGAGAAATATATTTATCGGTGCAGGAGATGTTAATATCTCCCCTGAGTTTATCTATATCATCATTAATGAACTTTTTAGCTTTAACACTGCCCTTGCCTTTGACAGTCGCCGCAAATGCTTCAAGTTTTTGAGCAAGCGATTCATTGCTGTCAAAAATAATTTCCATGGCAGGGATAATCTTCACTTCATCAACCTTGTCAGTACGTCTTTGCGATTCAACATCAAAGCAGGACATGGAGTCAATAGTGTCACCCCAAAATTCAATTCTGACAGGCTCACTCATGTGCGGGGCAAACAAATCAACAATACCGCCGCGAACAGAAAACTGTCCCGAACCCTCAACTTGCTCACATCTTACATATCCTGCATTAACCAAAGATGCAACAACATCATTGATGGCAATATCCTGACCATCCGTCAAAACAGTACTGCGCTTTTTCAGTTCAGCAGAAGGTATGGTAAATTGTGATGCAGACTCCGCACTGCAAAGAATATAGTTATAGTTTCCGTCAAGGATGCGTCTTAGCACACCTATTCTTCTCTGCTCATATTCACTTGAGTGAACATCATCCGAACGAAAATGAAAATCACGCGCAGGAAAAACCACTGCACCCGATGAAAACACATTCAAGTCCTCACAAAGCTTTGTTGCACTGCCCTCATCCTGGCAGACTATGACCGCCTTGCGTCCGAGATTCACACAAAGCGAAGAAATATAATGCGCCCTGTGCACTTCGGAAAGTCCGATAACTCCCATGGGAAGTCTTTCGGATTTGATTGAAGTTTCAATTGTTTTATATTCTAAGCCACCCTCAAGCACCTTTGAAAAACCGGACATATCTGACTCCTTTATCATGACAAAACGCTCGGAATGTACCGAAACACACCAAGCTTTAGGTAAACGATGATTAAAATAATTATTCTACCCTGTGCCGATATGACACAGGGCAGTCTTATTATTGATAGTTACTTGCTCAATTCAGCTTAAGCTGCTGACTTAACCGTGCGGAAAAGCTGCATTATAAATAGGATCAAGCAAAAACGGATCGTCAGTTACTTTAAGAACATAAAACAACCAACCTGCAAATCTTTCATATAGAAGAGCAATTTTCTTTGCTACTTCTTTAAATGGTTCGTAATTCATTAGCTGCAACTCCCTTCGTATATTTGTTAAGTATATTTTACATCAATCAAAACAAAATGTCAACAAATTATTAATATTTCAAACATCTTTCAAACATCAAATATATCAATGCCCATGAGGCTTGCGTGTTATTTGTGAACGCTCTGTTTTCAAGTCGGCATAGAGTAAATCAGCAACCACAACCGTCAGTGGAATCAGTGAGAACCATATTGCTTTTCCAAGGAAAATTTTGCAAAGAAAAGCCGAAACAACTGCACCTATTATAAAATACAACAGCATTTCAAAGTATTTCAGTGCACGAATAAAAGATTCCTTGTTTTTATTTCTGAACCCTTTAACCAACCAAATTCCCACCTGGCGCAGATTGTTCGTGCAGAACGTTGTTGCCATTGGAATGCCCTGCGCTTGTCTGAATGTATTATACTGCATTGAACAGATGAAATTTATCACTATTTGCGAAATCTGAAACGGCGCGCTTTCGGGCAAAAAGCCCAGCAGAATCACAGTGATTATCTCAAATATAACAAGAAAAGTATCCCATCTGATAAGCCGTAGCTTTTTCATCTGATTCGGCACTGCTTCAGATACTATTGCACCGAGAAGATATGCTCCCATAGGAATCAGATAATAAAGCGCATGGCGAAACTGACCCGTACCGATCGACACTGCAAACAAAACGAAGTTACCTGTCTGACCGTTGCAGAACACACCGCCTCTGAGTGAAAACGTGAACGCGCCGTAAAATCCGCTGACAATCATCAGAACAGCAAACACCCACTTTTTCTCACACTCAAGATAGATCTCTTCAGTTTTATCTAACTGTTCCATAGTTATCACCGCGCAATTACATACCGAGAGTGATTATCTCAAACGGTTTATATTCAATAATATCGGTTTCGCTCTCTATCTGCTCAAGCATGTTGAGAACCTTAACTTTTTTGCCAAGTCTGATTTTTCCGCGTTTTCCATCCTGTTCAGAAAGTCTGACGACTGTCATTGAACCATCCTCGCTAAGTTTTGCCGCCTGAAGATAAAGCGGTTCAAATGTCGGCAAATTCCACTCAGCGTTTGCCCGGACAAGCGGAACATTATATTGGAATGAAAGCTTGTTAATTTCTGCTGAAACAGCATCACCTTCATGCGGAACGATCATATAGCAGAAACGATGCTCACCCATGTCAGACACAACATCAGGACGTATTGTTGAGCGAAGCAGTGACAGACTCATCGTATTGTTTTCAAATCCAACACCGTATTTGCCGTCGTTTATGATTGCAATACCGCCGCCGGTTTCTGACATGTCACACCACTTATGGTGGCAAACCTCAAACCGTGCCTGCTGCCAAGTTGTGTTGCGATGAGTTTCCCTTTCAACATAACCTGCCGAGGTATCGCAAAGCGCCTTTCTTGTAAGCACATTACAGCAGAAATCAACCTTTGCAAGTTTGTGCTTTTCGTTCCAGTCAACAACATTTTCAACTTCAATTCCGCCGCTCTGTCTGAACAGACGGATGATTCTTTTCCATGTGGATTTTTTGGTTTTGAGTGTAACCTCGAACGCTGCACACTCGCCGTCTTTTTCCATAAGCGCCAAAGGATGTTCCACTTCAAGTTCAAATTGCTTATCCTTATAGTTCGGAAGAATATCCCATGCATCATAGTTACCGGGAGTATCTGAATAAAGTTTCAGTTTATTGAAGTCACCGCCTATCCATTCTCTGTCGAGTTTCTTATCATAAAGCGACAGTATCGATCCGTCAGAATCAAACTGCACGATATAATACGGTGTTTCGATTTTTTCGCCGATTGTTATCCATTCATCTGTAAAATTCTCAGTTTCAAGCGATGTCACGCTTTCCATTGCGGGTATGTTCGGGATAAGCCAGTTGCCTTTTTCCCCGCATCGGGAAGATGAGCCGTTTGCATCAGGAACAAAGGTCAGTGCGTCACGAGTAAAGTTGAGTGAGTTGAAATATCCGCTTTCACCGCCGATGATTGCGTCAAGTTCAGCTTCAATTTCAGCATAATCAGCCATAGCATCCTCATAAACAGGATGGATGTGTGAACCCGGAAGTATGTCGTGGAACTGATTTATAAGAAGCTTTTTATAAATCTCTGTTATTTTTTCGGTGTTGTTTTCGCCCCTCACAAGCGAAAGTATCTCCGCTGTTCTCAGCTTGAACTCAAGGCGGCGGTTAGCTTTTTTGAGATTGCTTTTTGTTGTAAACGTGCCGCGGTGCATTTCAAGATAAAGTTCACCGTCCCAGGTTTCAAGGTTGGTGTTGTTTTTCAAATTTCTTTCAAGGAACTCTGCGCCGCCCATGTGCTCACATTTAGGCATGATTGATAGCTTATCAAAACGACGCATGAGTTCGATCATTTCTTCTGTGCAGCCTGAGCCACCATCACCATAGCCGAACATGTTCATTGTCTGTCCGCCGCTGTCCTTGTCAATGTATGCTTCCCAGTTTTCCTGAATCTGCGAAGGCATATTCCAAGTGATGAAGTGGGTCGGAGGTACACATGCATGCACCTTACTTCCGTCAATACCTTTCCAAATGAAGTTGTTGTGGGGAAATCTGTTAGTATCATTCCATGTTGACATCTTGTTCGAAACAAAATAGTCCACTCCGCTCTTTTTGAGTATCTGCGGCAAGATACATGAATTTCCGAACACATCTGGCAGCCATGCATTGTTTACTGTTTTGCCGAACATGCGCTGATATGTCTGCTGACCGTATAAACACTGACGAATGAGCGACTCTGCCGACGGAACATTGCAATCAGGTTCAACATACATCGCACCGACAGGCTCAAATTGACCGTTTGCCACTTTTTCCTTAAGTTCTTCAAAAACTTCGGGATAATATTTTTCCAGTGTTTCATACACATACGGCTGTGTGTGCGTATATTTGAAATCGGGATATTTATCCATGAGTCTTAACTGAATCAAAACAGTGCGCAAATTTTTCTGCACAGAGTGTATTCTGCGCCAATAATATGCTATGTCAAGATGCGAATGTGCAATCAGTGCAACATCACCGTTGCCCTTATAATTATCGTTTGCATAAACTACTTCATCAATATATTTCTGTGCCTGTTCAACACCTGAGAGTTCATCTGAATCAAAATCAATCAGGTTCATTGCATTGTTAAGTTCTCTGTTGAGGAAGTTTCTGTAGTCCTCGTTGAACATTTCGGACTTCGCAATATCAAGCAGCAATTCAAAATCCCAAACAAGGTCTTGCACAGCATGATTTACTGTGCAAATATATGCCCCTTCAAAAATCTGACGGCATCCGCGAACCGAAAGTGATTCGGGATTACGTTCATCATCCGGCTTTGAACGGTTATAACCCATCATATCAAAATGCAAAGTTTTTGTGTCATCAATGTACGGTGAAAGCAACATACGTTCACGGTTCGGATCGACACCGCCTATGTATTTTCCGTTGACTTTAACGCAAATTTCAGCCGCAGTTTTCAGCGAAAACCAAAGTTCTTTTCCCTGCATCTCCTGCGGAATGTCAACATCAGCTTTGATGAAAGCCGTGCCGTCCGGAGTGAAATACATATCGCCCTTTTCAAGCGGACGATAGTCCTCACTGTAATATTCAAACTCCATTTCCGAGGTCTGTCTTGCATCACGAATCATCAGGTTTTTGATTTCCCATTTGGATGAATAAATATACCTTTTCAGCCATCCGAAACGCAGATCTGTCCACTCTTCGGGACGCATTGAGCGTCTTACAACTTTAATGTGAGCCATGTTAACACCTCCTTATGTATCTTGAAAATACGGTTTCTTTCTGATACCGTTAAGTTTGATTTTTATGCCTAAATCTTTTTCTGTCTGCTCTTCTATCCACGCAACACAACGGTGCAAAATCAAGCACTTGGAACATTCTCCTCTGAAAATCACCGTCAGTGTTCCGTCCTCAAATGAAACAAATTCAATCCATCCGCCGTCGCCTTGCAGTTTTGGCGAGAGCACTTTTTCCACATATTCCTGAACCTGCATGCTTGTTCACCTCACGCTATAATTTTACCGATTACTGCTTTAATTTTAGCAAGTCTTTCTTCAGCCGCAGCCTTTGAGTTCTCCCGTACGGAGTAATAAGCCTTGATTTTCGGCTCAGTACCCGACGGTCTGACCGCCATCCAAGAACCATCTTTCCAAACGAATTTCAAAACGTTTTCTTTCGGCAGGTCTGCAATGCCCTTGCTGTAATCATATATATTTTCGATGCCATCAAAAAGCTGTGCACCGTTCTCGCGGAAATATACCATAAGTTCGCTTATTTTTTCCGCCCCGTCCTTGCCTTTGAGAACAAAACTGTCGAGCGAGTCTAGATAATAACCGTATTCATCGTATATCTCATTCAGTCCGTCAAGCAGAGTTTTGCCCTGATTCTTATACCATGCCGCCATTTGGCAAATCAACATTGATGATACCACGGCATCTTTATCCCTTGCATGCGTGCCGACGAGATAGCCATATGACTCCTCATAGCCTATGACGAACTCTTTGTCGCCGATTTCCTCATATTTATTGATTTTGTCGCCGATATATTTGAAGCCTGTAAGGGTTTCTTCAATATTTAAGCCAAACGAGCGTCCGATGTTAGCGCCGAGTTCGGAGGTAACAATCGTTTTGACGATGGTTGACTTCTCATTGAGGTTTGCTTTTTTCATTGTGAGCACAAACTTAACAAGCAGTGCACCTGTCTGATTGCCTGTCAAAAGCACATATTCACCGTTCGAATCCCTAACTGCGATACCCACGCGGTCACAATCGGGGTCAGTGCCGAGCACTAAATCTGCGGCAATCTCTCTTGCCGTTTCAATTGCGATGTTCAGCGCATCCTTTTCCTCCGGGTTTGGACTTCTCACCGTTGAAAAATTGCCATCGGGCATTTCCTGCTGTTTAACCACAGTCACGTCCATACCGGAGAGCATGCGTCTGACGGGAAGATTTCCTGTTCCGTGAAGCGGAGTGTATACGATTTTCAGATCGGATTCCTCTTCATAAAGCGACTGCTTTTTTATCTGCTCGTAGTAATCTGCAAGCACTTCTTCACCGATGAGCGTGATGTTCTCGTCGCTGTCAGAAAATGGTATCGCACTATAGTCAGCTATTTCATTGATGAATGATATTGCATTTTTTGCGTCCTCGGTGCAGAACTGGCAGCCCTTGCTGTCATATACCTTATAGCCGTTGTATTCCTTGGGGTTGTGCGATGCAGTGATCATTACACCCGCAGTACAGCCGAGGTGAGCCGTTGTGAACGACAACACCGGTACGGGCACAAGCGTTTCATAAAGGTATACTTTGAAACCGCACGAAGCAAAAATCCCTGCTGCTATTTTCGCAAAATCGGCAGAATTGTTGCGTGAGTCATAAGCGATTGCAATTTTTATCTCGCCGCTGTTTTTGCTCATGAGGTATTTTGCCAAACCGTAGGTCGCCTTACCGACCGTATATTTATTCATGCGGTTTGAACCTGCACCCATTATGCCGCGCAGACCGCCTGTGCCGAAAGCAAGGTCCTTATAGAACCTATCCTCAATTTCTTTTTCATCCGTGATGCTCAGCAATTCCGTTTTTGTGTTCTCGTCAAACGTCAGCCACTGCTCATATTTTTCTTTGTATGTCATATTATCACACCTTTCGATTAATTGTTGATTTCACAATTTTCGCTGATAGTATATCACATTTAATACTATTTGTGCAACATAAAATGCACCCGAATTTCTTCGGGCGCTCAGACTGTCGATAAAGGCACATGAACGTGCACAAGAAATAATTGAGAATAAGTGTCTGTTATCCAATTCAGCGACACAGTATCGAACTGTGTCGCTGAATCTTGTGCACTTGCCGTTTTTTCCACCTCTCGCAGTACCTTTGTACAGCTTCGGGTCGAAGAAAACGGCATCCTGCGCCTTTCTCGGCAGTCTGCATCAGCTTGACAAAAATTGTTTCTCGCCAAACTGATGCACCCGAATTTCTTCGGGTGCACTTATCATTTTATTTTGCCCAGTGGTCAACCTGATGGCAATCGCAATACTGCGAAATCTTGAACAATCTCCAAATCGGCTTGATGAGTTTGTAAAGGAACTTCATAAGACCTGATGTCTTGTGGCAGATACAACTACAATCATCTACCGAAACAACATAATCTACCTTGCAGATGTCGCACTGACCGTCACCGTCCTTGTCAACGTGACCGAGTTTCGGAATAACTTCCTGCGGCTCTTTCCACTTTCCACAGTCTGCACAGCGTCTGCCCTCTGTCAAACCGTCCTCGTCACATGTCGGTGCAACGGAAGCAATGATGATCATTCTGTGTGTATCCTGCTTCATCGGAATTACTTCGTCAATGAACTGCTTGCAGCGTTCGCAGGTTACTCTCTTAAGACCCTTCTGAACACAGTTTGCTTCTGTAACAACTACTGCTTCGCCCCAATCGTGGCCGTATGCAGGAATTACTTCTGTTATGTTCTGTCCGCAGTCTGTGCACTGCATCTCTCTAAGACCTGTTGTTTCGCAACCCGGCTGTTTCAGAACTTTCCATTCACCCTTATGAGTGTGTGAAAGCGACGGAATGTTTTCAAACGGTTCTTGGAACTCTCCGCACTTTATACAATAGTGAGCCTTAATACCTGTTTCTGTTTCAGTCGGCAACTTAATGATCTTATACTCGTCCTCGCCTGACCACTGATGTGTGCCGCCTTCCGGACATACACCGTGCTTAGAAAGCAACTTCATGATTTCGTCAGCATAATCATCAAGTTTCTGCTGATATTCTTCCATTGTTGCTTCTTCGTTTGCTCTGATGCTGTTAACGTCAGATACGATTACGAATACTCTTCTCTTTTCGGCTGTTGTGAGTTCATTCGGATAGTTCTTAGTGAATTCGTTATAAGCCTCGATTGCATTGTCAATCTTTGTGAAGTCAGGAGCTGTATCAACTTCGATATACTCGCCGTTCTTGTTTGCAAGAATTTCAGCCTTAACTTTTCTGAGATTTTCTGTTGCTGTGTCGATAATGTTCTGCTCATCTGCAACAAGGTCATTTTCAACGCTGTTGTCAGTGAGTGCTGTTTCAATCTTCACTAAGCCTACTTCTGTCAGGCCCTCAGTATCGCGAAGAGCCTCAACTTCTGCCTTAACAGTTTCATATTCTGTGTATGTTGCTCTTGCAACGTTAACCTTAGTTGTGTGAGTTTCATCATGGCCGCATGTTACTGTGTAATATGCCTGTGACCATGTGCCTGTTTCCTCGTCGTATACAGGACGTGTGAGGTTTGACTTATCGTTTTCATCGTAGTCATGTCCGAGTGCGGCGATTGCCTTACCCTTGCTGATCATAGTAGCACAGCCAAGACACCATGTGTCGCCTGTGTAGCCTGCGCTCTCGCAAGTTGCATCTTCTGCACCGCGAACTTCTGTTTCACCGTCATGGTTTGTGAGGTCGGCAACTGTTGTCTTACCTTTTACTTTGATTGTTTCACAACCAAGGCAATATGTGTCACCTGTGTAACCCTTTGTATGGCAGTTTGCGGTTACAACACCGCGAAGTTCTGTTTCGCCATCGTGATTTTTGAGGTCAACACCTGTGTTCTCGCCGTCTGCAATCTTGTTACCACAGCCAAGGCAATATGTGTCGCCTGTGTAACCTTCTGTATGGCAGTTTGCAACCACAACATTGCGGCGCTCTGTTTTACCGTCGTGATTTGCGGAATCAACAGCTGTTGCTGAACCCGTTCCAATCTTTGTGTTACAACCAAGGCAATATGTATCACCTGTGTAACCACCTGCATGACAGTTTGCTTTTATTTCACCGCGTACTTCTGTTGCGCCATCGTGCTTTGTGAGGTCAACACCTGTGCTGCTGCCGTCTGCAATCTTATTATTACAACCAAGGCAATATGTGTCGCCTGTGTAACCTTCTGTGTGGCAGTTTGCTTCTACTGCATTGCGTACTTCTGTTGCGCCGTCATGCTTTGTGAGGTCAACACCTGTGTTACTGCCGTCTGCAATCTTATTATTACAACCAAGGCAGTATGTATCGCCTGTGTAACCTTCTGTGTGGCAATTTGCAACTACAACATCGCGTACTTCTGTTGCGCCTACGTGATTTTCAGCGTTGATTGCGATTTCTTCGCCATCGTCAATCTTCGTGTTACAACCAAGACAGTATGTGTCGCCTGTGTAACCCTTTTCATGGCAGTTTGCTGTCTTTGTGTCACGTACTTCTGTTTCACCGTCGTGGTTTGTTGCATCAATGCCGATTTCTTCGCCATCGTCAATCTTTGTGTTACAACCAAGGCAATATGTGTCGCCTGTGTAACCCTTTTCGTGGCAGTTTGCTGTCTTTGCGTCACGTACTTCTGTTTCACCGTCGTGGTTTGTTGCATCAATGCCGATTTCTTCGCCATCGTCAATCTTTGTGTTACAACCAAGGCAATATGTGTCGCCTGTGTAACCCTTTTCGTGGCAGTTTGCTGTCTTTGCGTCGCGTACTTCTGTTTCACCGTCGTGGTTTGAAGCATCAATGCCGATTTCTTCGCCATCGTCAATCTTTGTGTTACAGCTAAGGCAATATGTGTCACCTGTGTAACCCTTTTCATGGCAGTTTGCTGTCTTTGCGTCACGTACTTCTGTTTCGCCTACGTGGTTGTTAAGGTCAACATCACCATAAGCAGTATTACATACTGTACATACTTTCTTAGCAACGCATGTTGCTGTTCCGCCTACGCATGACTCTGTTTCATTCTTGTTTTTGCCTACACCGTATGTGCCGCAATTGTTTGCGCAAGCATAGTAATGTTCGCCGTTACCTGCATTTGCAACAGTGCCTGTGTAGTTGTGTCCGGCCGTTGCAATTACTTCACTTGCAACTGATGTTTCAGCTGTGCCGTTTTCATCTTTGAATACCTTACCGCATCTTTCGCAGGTATAGTATGCGTTAGTACCGTCATCTTCGCATGTTGGTGCTTTGAACTCGGTCTTAGTCATGTCATGACCCAATGCTTTGTCAAGCTGCTGACCGCAAGTTTCACATGTGCTTGCTTCTGTACATGATGCTGTGCCGCCTGAGCATACTCTGACATCCTTACCCGGATTTTCAACATTTGCGGCCGCACAAACTGTGCATGTCCATGCATGGTGGTTTCCGTCAACTACTGCCGGCTTTTCATCATAATCAAATGTGTGAGCCTTTTTCTCAATTGTTTCGCTATCTGTGTTTTCGCAGAACTCACACTTATAGCTTATTGAACCCTCAGCATAGCATGTTGCATCTGTGTGTGAAGTTACTTCAAATGTGCAGTTAACAACTTCTCTGTAGCTGCAATTTGCACATGTGATTACATGCTGACCGTTGGTTGTTGCTGTGTAAATCTTATCATGTTCTTCTGTTGCCGGAATTTCTCTTACATCTTCGTTTCCGCATACGCAGGTTGCTTTTTCCTCACCCGCTGTTGCGCATCCCGGTGCTTTTGTTTCTTCGTATTCGCCGAATGTGCAGTCAACCCAGTATGTTGCTCTGGGGTCTGCAAGACCGCAACCGTTTACGCACTTTCTTGCGTGCTTATTTTTCTGACCTGCAACAGGAACAACTTCATCACTTGAATAGTCATGGTTGAGTTTTGTGTTTTCAACCATTTTGTGACCCTTTGTTGCACCGCAGATATGGCAGGTCTGTGTTGCAGTGTAGCCGTTTGACTGACATGTTGCCGCAATAGCCGGAGCGGACTGATACCAATCGCATTCAACGACCTGGCCGCAAACTGAACATACGCATGCAACGTTGCCGTCAGCGTCAAGACCCTTAACAGGTGTGCAATCAATATATTCTGCTTCACCGCAGCCGTTCTGACAAACGATTCTGTGCTGATACTTGTTGGTTTCTTCATTGAGTCCGCTTGGAATAAGGTTTGAACCCGGCTGACCGACTGCAATGTTGTTCCATGTGAAGTTATGACCGTTTACTGTGTCAACTTCCTTGCCCGGTGTTACATATTCGTTAACATAATCGCAGCCTGCATATGTACATGTCTGCTGCCATGTTTCACCATACACGCAGTCCTGATCGTGAATCTTCTCAGCTGCACTGTATGTATGAGGAACTGTTGAAGTGAATGTACATGTTGAACATGCAATTGTATGTCCGTCTGCATTTTTGCTTGTTACGGATGTTGTGTGCTCTTCAACTTTCTCAAATCCGCAGACTGAGCAGACTTTCTTGTGAGTGCCGTCACCGAGGTCTGTGGTTGTAAATGTGTGAAGATTTGTTGTTGAATATCTTTCCTGATATTCAATGTTATCATTAACGAGAGTTGATGACGGAATAACCTGATCCCATGTGTAAACGTTATGCTCGTTATCATTGATTGAAACAATGTTGTTTGCAGGAGCAATTGAAGCCATGCTCTGATTTGTTCCGTAATTAAACATTGCTATCTTTGTCACATTATCCTGATAATCTTTAAATTTAACAGCATATTGTGCAAGCTTCGGTGAACCGAGGTTATTGAAAGCTGTGACTGCTGCACTTGCAGCTGAAGCATAACCGCTTACGTTGCTTGAAGTGCTGTTAATGAAGTTGTTCGGTTTTGCAGCAATGAGCTGATTTGCAACTGTTTTGAAGTTTGCAACCCACTCTGTATCATATTTTGCAGGATTTGAATTAACCTGATTATAATAGCCTTGGGCGGAAACAAGAGCGTTCTTGAGCGGAAGATAGTTGATAACATAGATACTTCTGTTAGATGTTCCGATTTTTTCGCCTGTTGACTTGCCATCATTTATATCAGATGTATTATTTGTCTGATTGTGAGTCTTTGCCGTGAACCCGAATTTCGGAGTGATAGTTCTTGAAAATTCAGTGTTTGACATTGAGCCTGTGAAACGCATGATATTGGCAAATGTATTTTCATTACCGGTATTATCGAAATAATCTGTACCAGCTGAGCCGTAACTGCTCCAGTTGGCTTGTCTTGTTTTAGAAACAGTGCCCGTTTTTTTACTACACCATGTATTCTGCATATCGGTTTTAACCGGTCCGGTTCCGCTGCCACTTCTGCCTGCATCTCTGCCGCGCCAGTTACCAACAAGTTCAAGTCCGTTGCCATCTGTCATATATGATGACATAAGGTGTGTATGTCCGTCACCGTTACCAGCATTCTTAGATGAAGCATAGAACATCATAACACCGGTTGAAGGCATGTTATCAACATTTTTTTCTCCCTCATACATCAAAACTGTTGTTGCATGATACCAACGTGCATAGTAGTTATTCCAATAACACTGTGCATTCAGCAAAACCTGATAGTCAACGTCAGAACCTGAAACAGACACAGGTGACGGTGATGAATAAAGAACGTTTTTATAAATTTCTGCATAGTTAGCTGCGCTGGTATATGTACTATCGTTAGCGAAGTTACCGTGAATTGTTGTAACAGCTGTGCTGAAACTCTTATCAGTGATGCCGTTGAGTGAATTTGCATTCACAGATTGAACTTCGGCAGCTGACGGAATTATACCGTCGTCGTAAACAAGAGTTGTGTTGTTCGGTCTGATATTAACGTCTGACCAAATATTGCCGGTAGTGTCATATGAAGTCGGATGTGTGATGATAAGCTGAAGAACACTTTGTCCTGCTGCTTTTGCTGCATTCAGTGCATCAGTTACATCAACTTCCCAGTTGCCGTACTGTTTGTTGCCGTCGTTTACGGCATCAGGCAGATCTTTGTTTAACTTTGAAGCAATCGGCTCACCAAGGCCGAAATATGCCTTAGTTTTAACCAAATGATTTGCATTGTTTGCTCCGTATGCACTATCAAAGCAGTCACCGAAAATGCCGGTTGCGCTGGGAGAACCGGTCGGCATATTGAGGTGATCTGTTGCCGAATAAATTTCAGTAACCGCGCTGTTGTTAACAGACGGTGCATGTGAGCAATTCAAATTCAAAGTTGCCGAAACAACCGTTTCCGGCCAAGATGAAATATTGAATCTCAAAACGCCGAGCGTTGTATTTCCTGCTGCGCCGTCGCTGGTAACCTGAACATAGTTATCACCGCTGCGATTACCACTGCTTTGCGTTACTGTTGAATAGAAATCAACGTTCGCAGTTGTCACCGTAGCCGATGCAGGAATAACCGCCAAAGGAACGGCAGTCACAAGCATAAGCAACGACAAAAGCAGCGCCAAAAGCTTTTTGCTCATGTGTTTTTTAGCTTTCATGAAAAAATCCTCCTTGTTCAGCGCACCGAAAAAAGGCACACTAAACTATTATTTTATACATACTTATTCTATCATAATCAACCCCCACATTCAATTTGGAATAGTAGCCAAAAATTAAAGTTTGAATTTGTTAAATTTGTATGAAGTGGAATAATTGTGCGGGGTGTGGGATAGTAGGGGCGCGCATTGTGTCCGCGCAATCTTGCCATCAGAATAAAGCTAAATTCAAATTAGAAAATATAGATTACGCTGTAGGGACGCCGCTTGCTGCGTCCGCTGACGGATTAAAAAATTGTGTATATCTACATTATTAAATGTGCTTTATTGGTCGTTGTTCAGGACGTCCACGCGGGGACGTCCCTACGAGTTATACGTTTAATTTAAAATGTGTGCAATCAGCAGGTTTTGCGGACGCCGCAAGCGGCGTCCCTACAAGTTAGTTCTATATTTTAAAATAGATTTAACCGTTTGGTTTGATTCACGGTATGTCGACAAAACAGCTGCGAACGCAGTGAGCAATTTCGCTTGACACAGTCAAATTTAGCTACATAAGCAATTTAGCTATGCGAAGCATAATTTAGCCGCGAACAGCGTAAGCCCCTCTGCGGATTCTTTCTATAAATAAAGCACAACCTTACCCGCATCATAATAATCCGAAAACCTTTTGTAAGTTCTGAAAAAATATATAGACAAAACCAATTTCTCATATTATAATAAATTCACATTACAACGTCTTAGGATAAAATACGAAGTATACAAAAGGAAGGTCTGTTAAATGGTTTATATTGAATTTTTTGACAACGATGCGATTGAAAACATATGCTCGTCTATTGCGGCATCTCCTGACAAGGTTTATCTGTTGGGGAACAACGGAAAACAGCTGAATGTCCATGCAGAGCGCTATCATAATCTTTTCTTGGGCAAGGGTGCGGAGATTGATTTCATTCCTATGTTGGTCAACAAAAACAGTCTGTCGGACTTGGTTTCGGTATTAAGCAAAATTGTTGAAACTGAAAGCGAATGTTGCTTTGATTTAACCGGAGGTGAAGACTTATGCCTTGTTGCAATGGGAATCGTTTTTGAAAAATATCCCGAAAAAAACATACAAATGCACAGATTCAACATCGGCAACAATACACTGCTGGACTGCGATGGGGACGGAAATAAAATATTGTCCTCACCTGAGATGAATCTCAGCGTTGTTGAAAATATAAAAGCTTTCGGCGGTGATGTTGTTTTTGAGGATACAAAAGAAAACGGAACATATGGTTGGATATTAACGGATAGTTTCAAGCGAGATGTCGAAACCATGTGGGAAATCATTTGCAGCGGAACAAATCCCGGAGCATGGAACACCCAAATAAACGTTTTTGAAGTTGCAGAAGCATATTGCTGTGATGACAACGACCTGACTACAGTTGCACCTCTGAAAGAATTGAAAGAGAACTTGAAAAATCTCAAAGAAAAGAAGCCATATGTGTATATTCACAACATTATCAATCAGCTTGCAAAATACGGATTGGCATATGTTAACGAAAATGAAACAACATTGTCTATAGAATATAAAAATCCGCAAGTGAAAAAATGTCTGACAAAAGCAGGGCAGGTTCTTGAATTAATCGTATACCTTCGAGCGTTGGCTGCAACGGATAAAAACGGCAATGCTGTGTACAGCGATGTTATGACAGGCGTTTATATTGATTGGGACGGGGAAATCCACACCGATGATGGCGGCTATGATACCGAAAATGAGATCGACGTAATGATGATGCACAATCTGGTTCCTGTTTTTGTTTCATGTAAAAATGGGGAAATCAAAATGGAGGAACTCTATAAACTCAACACTGTTGCCAACAGATTCGGCGGAAAGTATGCAAAAAAGATTTTGGTTGCCTCTGCTCTCGGATTTAATGATGCCGCGAAATATCTCAGACAAAGAGCAAAAGATATGAATATAAACATCATTGAACCGATTGGAATGAAAGAATCTGCTTTTATAAAGGCACTCGGCAACGCATGGCACGGATAATGAATTCATGCCAGTGAATCGTCGAAAAGCGAATAAGAAATCAAAATCACTTCTGAGCGACAAGCAGAAGTGATTTTTACTGCAATGCATTAGCTCGTTTATTTCTTGCTTTTGCTTCATACATCTGCTATAATCAACACAAAAGAAAATACGAGAAGGAGAAGTCACCATGCTTGAAAAAATCAAAAATTTGCCCGGTGAAATCAAAAGTCATTGGAATACGCCGTCTGACGGCAAGTATATTCCATACAAAGAATTTGCTGCTTACAGTTTCGGCGGAATCGGTGTCAACACGATAAATTCACTTTTCGGTTACGTCGGATTGACGGCAAACTGTCTGCTTATAGGCTCTGCTTACGGTATTCAACCGACTCATTTAGCATATTTGGGAATGATTATGGGTGTGCTGAACCTTATTAAAACTCCGTTCATCAGCATGCTCATCGATAATACAAACTCGAAATACGGAAAATTTCGTCCGTATTTGCTGATAACCGGTATTCCCACCGCGCTTTTAATCTGTCTTATGGCATTTATTCCGAACAGTATAAATTATTGGGCAAAAGTAGCAGTTATCGGTGTTGTATATGCCTTCTTAATGATTTTTCAAGACCTGTATGCTAAATGCTACACCAATCTTGCTCAGGTACTCACTCCAAACAGTGAAGAGAGAACAGGCCTGCTGTCTGTCAGCATGTTTATTTACAGTCTGGGTCCATCAATCGTCAACATGCTTCTTCCGATTCTTTCCTCACTTATCGGCGGTATGACAAGCTTCACAAGCTACAGAATCCTGTTCCCTATTTTTTCGATTATAGGTATCGCTCTTAGCATTATCACTTTCAAGTATACCGAAGAAAAAATTGTTGTTCCTAAAGATTACGTCGCAAAAGTAAAATTTTCAGATGGCATCAAACAGGTTGCCAAAAACAAATACTTTTGGCTGATTAATTTATATGCCGTTTGCGGCAGTATGAAATATGGTATTGGTCTGATTCTCGGTTGGTACTGTGTTTATCAGTTAAAAAGCGACACCATGCTCGGCATTATGAACACAATTATTGGAACGGCCTCTGTTCCGCTTATGCTGCTTGCACCGCTTTTGGCGAAGAAAATCAGCAAAAAGAATATCATTATAGTAACAAACATTCTGAGAATCCTCTTCTGTGTCGGCATGATTATGACGATCGATTCAAAAGTCATGTTCCTCGTGTTCTTATATCTTGCAACGCTGATGCTCGGCGGCGACACCGTTCTCACATCTTCAATGACCGCTGAAATTTTTGACTATCAGCAGTGGAAAACAGGAACAAGACTTGAAGGATTTATAACTCAGTTCGGAGCAATGCTTACCGCGGCAACCGGTTTAGCGACCGGGTTGATTCTGCCGTTCTTTTATGAGCATTACGGACTCAAGTCAGACTACAGTGTTTTGTTTGATGCCTCAATCAGAACACCGATTTTTAATGTTTTGATTATATCAACAATAATAAGCGGTCTGCTAAGCATTATCCCAATGTTCTTCTATGACCTCAAAGAAAAGGACCACAAAAAAATGATTGAAGAACTTCAACAGCGTGCCACATCAGAGCAAAAGGTGAGTGAATAACATGAACGCAAAAATTTTGGTTGTTGAAGATGATGAATTTCTCAATGACGGACTGTGTGAGATTTTGCATAAAGCAGATTATGATGTTGAAAGCGTGACTTGCTGCAAAGCGGCAGACGAAAAGCTATGCCAAGGCGGTTTTGCTCTTGTAATTCTTGATGTTATGCTACCCGACGGAACAGGTTTCGATTTTTGCGCGAAAGTCAGAAGCAGCGGAAACAATATACCTGTTTTGTTTTTGACCGCCTGCGATGACGAAATTCAGGTTGTTCGCGGACTTGACTGCGGCGGTGACGATTATGTTACAAAACCGTTCAAACTTCAGGAACTGCTTTCAAGGGTGCGCGCCCTTTTGAGAAGAACCGCCCTTAATGTTTTTCAATATGGCGACATATCAATCGACTTCGGTACAATGACTGTCAGAAAAAACGATAAAAATATTTTTGTTACACCCACTGAATTTCAGCTACTTGCGGCACTTGTGAAAAACGGCGGTGTTATAGTCAGGAGAAACACTCTGCTTGAAAGCATATGGGATAATGACGGCTCATTTATCGACAGCAACACTCTCAGCGTGCATATCAGCAGATTGAGAGAAAAAATCGGCGGCGAGCACATACTTACGGTTCGCGGCATCGGTTACCGCTGGGAAAGTTAAGGGAAACAAGATGATTTTATATATAATTATAGCAGTTTTATCTCTCATATTGATAATCAGTCTTGCTTATTGTTTTGCTACAAAAAAACGCATAAATATACTTTCAAAAGATATCGAAGCCTTCATAAAAACAGGAAAGTCTACACCGTACAGCGCGAAAGAGGGATCTTTTTCAATTTTGCACAACAATATTGTTGAACTTGAAAACAAAGTGCTCATTGAAAAAAGCAACTCAGCCGAAAAGGACAGAGAAAACACCGACTTCATTGCGGATATCTCGCATCAACTTAAAACTCCGCTTGCAGGACTTCGGCTTTATTGCGAACTTGAACAAAGTGAAAATCCAAGCGAACATGTTGAAAAAGAACTTATGTTAATAAGCAAAATGGAAAAGCTGATTCACAAATTGCTCAAACTTCAAAAAATCAAGTCAGACAGTTATACAATGAACTTTCAAATGCATGAAGTCAGTTCAATTGTCACAGAATGTATATCTTCAATGCGCCCGAATTTTCCGAAGAAAAACTACACTGTTTCGGGTAGCGGAGAAATGCGCTGTGACCGTTCATGGCTCGGTGAAGCAATCGGCAATGTTATTAAGAACGCAAGCGAGCATACCTCCGAAGACGGCGAAATTACTGTTGAAATTGATAACAGCAACAATTTTTTGATAATCGTTATCAAGGATAATGGAGGCGGTGTTCCCGAAAGCGAGATACCAAAGCTGTTTTCACGCTTCCACAGAACTAAGAATTCTGCCAAAGACAGCGTCGGCATCGGATTATCTATCACAAAGGCAATCACAGAAAAACATCACGGAACCATCACTGCCTCCAACAGCGGAAAAGGGTTGAATATCACAATGTGCTTTCCGCATATAGACGGACAGGAAAAAATATGAGTATGTACTGATCATCTATTTAATACCATTACATTATAAAAAATAGCAGCCGTAGTTACCCACGGCTGCTAAATGTTTGTAAAAAACTAATTATGCAACAACATCTGATGCGTCTGCTGCTGTTGTGCTTTCGTCACCGCCGAAGATGTCACCGTTACGAATCTTCTTTACGAGATCCTGAATGAATCTAACACAACTCATAACGAAATCTGAAATGCCTTTAATAATAGCTGCCATTGTTACGCACTCCTTTTTGAAATATTTGGCTTCTAACCAATTGGATTATAGCATGGCAGTTAAATAATTACAAGTAATATTATGTCGAAATCAGCAATATAAATAAAGTTTAATGATTTGTTAATAAACCGGACAAAACTTACTTTGTGCTTTCGGTGATTTTTGTTGAATCATAGTTGATAACACCGATATAACTTTTACCTGCATTAACCTTGATTGACTTGCCCTCAGTATCGGTAATTTTAATTCCTGCTTCCTCGTTCTTTTTTGACCACTTGATTTTTTTGACTGCGCCGCAGGAAATATAATATCCTGTTCCGCCTTTCCAATCGACCTGAACGAGCGGACCGCCTTGATAAAGCGATACATCGGTTTCGAGAACGAAAACATTTGTATATGCAAGCTGCTCACCGGAAACGGAATCCATGTGAGCCTTTCCTGAGTGCTGCTTAAGATAAACCTTTTTACCGCTGTCATAGGTAAATGTTGAATAATACGAATTTGAGAAATTGAGTCTTACAGTTTCGCAACTGCTCTTTGACGGAGCTTTCAAATCGCCTTCTTTTCTGAAGTTGAAAATGTAATTATCCTTGCCTTCCTTGTAATCAGTACGGATTTTATATTTATCGAGAAGCTGCGGCATGTTCTGACCTTTAACAAAAGCTGTGTGCTCCTTACTGTATTTACCTAAACGGTTTGAATCTCTTCCAAAAATCAGCGATTCGTTGTTTTCGGACGCATTGAAATAGTCAATACCGATTCTTTTCAGTGTTGGTGTTGCAAGAGTCGGATTGCTTCCGTAGCAAAAATAAACTGCATCCAGTCCGTGGGCAAAAATCGGGAAATAGTAACGACAACTTCTGACCGAGCACACATTCGGCACCTTCGTATAGTCACCGTATACAGCCATCATTCTTGTAATACCGCCCTCAACAAGCACTTCAAACATCAAGTCTGCCTTTGAAATACCATATTGCGGCAGTGAAGCTTTAATGTTATTGATCATTATTGCAACGGGTCGTTTACCTTTTGCGGCATCTGAAAGGTCATCAATACCTGTCAGGCGGTTATAATCTGTCAACACTTCCTTTTTTGTTGTTGCAACAGTTGTAGGCTGAGTTGTTGTTTCTTCAACTTCAGCTTTACCGCATGAGCAAAGGCCAAGAACCATTATGGCGGCAAGCATTGCAGCAACCGCCGAACGAATAATATTTTGTTTCATGTATATCACACCGATTCTTTGAATTGAAGCAGCTTCCGATATGCACTGAAATTGTCAGCTACTCCTTAGTATTATTACAATTTACACCATTTTTTATCCAAAATCAACACTATACATTCACAAAATTGAGCTTATCAAATTGTAAAATTCCACGAAATTTGTCACATATTGCACAAAATATCAACATAAAAACTTACCAACGATCAACTAAATTCCGAAAAGCTAATAATTGTCATATGTAAACAAGAACTTTCACGAGAAAATAATAATGTAGTAATATAATGAAAGGATAAAGCAAAATGAACAAAAAAGCCAAAAAGAAAAATGGCACTGATCCATATAATCTCGGTGACATTCATGATTTTCTTTATGACAGATACACGGTTATGTCTGCAACGGAATGTACGGGACTGATTCCGTTTGATCCATCCAGCGAAGCCGAACGCGACAATTACAAAGAAATTTATGATATAAATTAAGCAAATAAATGCAATATGAGATAGCTTTAAACAAATTTATAAACCGACTGAGCAATTTTTTCAAATAAAAACTTGACATTGCTTTTATTTTGTGATAATATACTTGGGCAAATGAGAAATGCGCCAGTAGCTCAGCCGGATAGAGTGTTTGGCTACGAACCAAAAGGTCAGGGGTTCGAGTCCCTTCTGGCGCGCCAAAAGAAACCACTTGGGAAAAGTGGTTTCTTTTATTAATTTATTTGCGAGATTTAAATAGGCAGATATAGTTTTATTTAATCATAAAATTTAGAAGGAGGTAGCGGTACGGATACTCAGATAAAATATTCATCTCTATTTGAGCGATAATCTGTATCGCATGGTGATTATCATGACTCAGCAATTCAACTTAGAAAGATTCATACAGGCTCAGAAAAATGACTATCAATGTGCTCTTGCCGAAATCAGGAACGGCAGAAAGGAAAATCATTGGATGTGGTATATTTTTCCTCAAATAAAAGGCTTAGGAAAAAGATCCTTTTCACAGTATTACGCCATCCAGGGAACAGAAGAAGCAAGGGCATACTTGAATAATGAATACCTTTATCATAATCTTATAGAAATCTCTGAAGCATTACTTAAACTGGATACTAATAATGTAAAAGAGATATTCGATAAACCTGACGATTTGAAGTTGAAATCGTGTATGACATTATTTGCCAATGCCTGTGATCACAATGAAGTTTTTTTAGCTGTGTTAGATAAGTTCTTTGGCGGAAAACAAGACTTCAAAACTCTGGATATATTAAAATCAGAAGCATAATAAATCGGTGCGATTTGAAAATGTGTTCTCGGTATTCTGTAATATTTAACAATTAAATACATATCAAAAGTTCGACGATGGTGTAATACCCATTTCGAACTTTTTTTATTTTGCATCCACTTCGAAAACAGTAAACTGAAAATCATCATATGATTAAACTATTCTCAATTTAATGATGATTTTTTGTTTCGGTTATGATATAATCTCATCGAGGTGATTAAAAATGAAAAACTCTATTAAACGATTTCTCGGTCTGATTCTCTGCGGTTCGCTTGTTTGCACTGTTACTGCCTGCGGAAACAACAATGAATCAAGCACTAAGGTTGATGAACTTTTTACTGATTTGAGCAAGATTTCTTACAGCGAAAGTTTTGAAGAACTTTCCGCGGTGAAGAAAAATAAAACTGATAGTTGGCGCCATGGTATGGTATCCGGTAACGGATTGCAGGGTTTTGTTGAAAGCGGCTCACCGTATTCGGATACATTTATTTTTCAGAATATGCATTTCATTATGCCGAATGAAAACGTTCGCTATTGCCCTGAAACATTTGATGAACTTGAAACTGTCAAGCAGGCAATTGTAAAGGGTGAGGATATAACCGATAATGCAAGTTACGACGATGTTTATCGCTATCATCCGGGCGGTCAGTTACGACTTGATTTCGATGGTAGCGGAGCATACGATTATGTTCGCTATACCGATTATGAAACTTCGCAGGTAGGCATTTACTATACCGACAAAAGCGGCAAATGGGAAAGAAAATCTTTTACTTCAATGGCTGATTCGGTTGTTATTACCAAACTTGACTCTGTTGACGGTAACGCAAAAATCAATACCACCCTTTCTTTCGATGATATCTCAACTCTTGCAAACTTCGGCAGCAGCGATGAAGTCAATCTTAAATATAAAAAGCTTGCGGATGATTCTGCTTCTTCGATTGCACTTGTTGCTCACTATCCCGATTATGAAAACAGCGAACTTAAAAACGGCGGATATGCAACACTTTCATATGTTGTGACTGTTGGCGGTACGAAGGAAAAAGTTTTGCTTGAAAAGAATACCGATGAAACACAGTTCTGCGGCGATAACAACGGTATAAGAATTACCGATGCGGACGCAGTTTATCTTATAACCGCATCAGACAGAACGCATAGCATGGGCACTTATGCGGAATTTGAAAGTCAGACCTCATATGCTCTTGTTGATAAACTTTATAATACAGTCAAAGCTGTTGCAGATAAATATTCAACTGAACTTGGCTTTGATTATGATAAGGCTCTTGAAAATCATCTTGCAATTTATCAGCCGCAGTTTGATGCTGTTACTCTCACGCTTGGCGATGATAATACAAAATCTAATGAAAGCCTCATTAAAACACAAAAGCACAGCAAAGAGGTGAATTCTGCTCTTGCTCAACGAGCATACTATGCAGGAAGATATGCGTATCTTTGTTGTAGCGGATATTCAACAAGCCGACTTTACGGCATGTGGACCGGCGAATGGAACACCGGCTGGGGCAGTAAATATACTATGGACGCTAATGTTAATCTGCAAACCTCATCGATGAACACGGGCAACATCGAATCCTCACCCATCGGATATACATATTTTATTCTTCGTCAACTGCCGGATTGGGAGGAAAATGCATATGCAACCCACGGATTTACCGATGCAATTCAGGCACCTGTCAATTCTGACGGTGATAAGGCGGTAATCACTGAAACCTGCTATCCGTATCCGTTCAGATATTGGAACGCAGGCGCATCATGGATGCTTCAGCCGCTTTATGAAACTTTGCAGTGCTATGGAAACATAGACATTCCGCTAAGCGATGAATTTGACTTAACCGCTCTTAAGTCAGTGCTTTCTCTTACAGAAGAAGATCTGACGGATGATGATATCAAAACAATCACCGATCGCGGACATCTTAAACTTCGTGAGGACATACTTCTGCCGCTGCTGATAAAATCTGCCAACTATTGGAGCCAACTCATGACACCCGAATACTACACCGATAAAGACGGCGGTATTCACTATGAAAAGGGTAAGACACAGCTTAATGACGGCGAAACATATTGTATCTTGCCGAGTTACTCTCCGGAAAACAATCCGTCAAACTATGCGAGTCCGTCAGATGCAAACTGTGCGATAGATATTGCCGCATGCAGAGATAATCTTAACATGCTGATTGACATTTCAAAGCAGGTGATGCCTGATGCTGATACATCAAAATGGCAGGCTATGCTTGATAAACTGCCGCCGTATCTTTATGATGAAACAGGTGCGCTCAAAGAATGGGCAACAACTGCATTCGACGAAAACAATGAACACAGACATTTAAGCCATCTTTACGGTGTGTGGCCGCTGTTTGAAACACAGAACGATGAAGAACTAAAAGCGGCATGTGAGCAGGCAATCGTGAACCGCGAAAGCGAAAACGAAGCAAGCCATGCACTGGTTCACAGATCGTTGATTTGTGCAAGGCTTAAAGACAGAGATGGTTTAACTGCTGCGCTTGCTGAACTGATGTCAAGCAAGATTTATTACAATTCATTGATGACTAACCATCACATGAACGCAAGAAGCGCCTATTGCACAGATTTTTCAATCGGCTATCTCGGTATAATTAACGAAAGCCTTGTTTATTCGAATAACGGCGAAATTGAAATTTTGCCTGCACTTTTGAACAGCGGCTTTGATAAAGGCACAATCACAGGCATCAAGTCACGCACCAGGGCAACTGTGGATTCACTTGAATGGGACGTTGTCAAGGGTACGGCAACCGTTAAAATTACTTCTGATATTGAGCAGGATATCAAGGTTTCCTGCGGCCTTTCTGGAGATGAACGTACAATATCTTTCAAAGCAAAAGAACCTCAAACAATATCTTTCAATTTTTAAGCAATCAATATTATCATCTTCTTAGATTGCGAAGAAACTTGTACTGAATAAGGAGGAATAATTTAATGACGGAGATAAACCTTGCAGGAACATGGCGAATGAAAAACTGCACAGATAATGCGCAATATGATGCGATAATTCCCGGTAGCGACTTCGGTAATCTCATCAGAAACAATGCAATCCGGAATCCGCTGATTTCCGGCGATGAAAAAGAGGGTATTGCCACAGGCGAAAACGACATTGAGTTTTCACGTGATTTTGAATTGGCTGATTGTGAACTCAGCAGTGCATACATTCATCTTTGCTGTGGCGGACTTGATACGCTTTGTACTTGTTATATAAACGGTGAAAAGGTGTTCGAAAGCAACAATGCTTTTGTTCCGATCGATATTGACGTCAAATCTTATCTTCGAGCCGGCATCAACCATATTCTCCTTCATTTTGCTTCGGCTGTTAAATATGTTACCGCAAAGCAAAATGAAAATCCGCTGCCGAAAAACAACAACGGTGTGGACGGTATTGCATATTTGAGAAAACCTGCATGTCATTTCGGCTGGGACTGGGGTCCGTGTGTGCCGTATTGTGCAGTGACCGATTTCATTAAGCTGAAATGTTTCAACAGAAGAATTGAAAATATCAAAGTTTCGCAAAACACAACCAAGGAACAGTCAGTTATTACGGTGTCGGCAGATAATGCTGACAGGATATATCTGATTTGTCCCGACGGAAGTACTGCCGATATCAGTGAAAACAATACATTCACAGTTGATAATCCCGAACTGTGGTATACATATGAGATGTCGCAAAAGGAAAATCAGCCGCTGTATACTGTTGTGTTTGAAAATGATGAGGACAGAGCGGAAAAGAAAATCGGCCTGCGCTCACTTTATCTTGACGTGTCCGAGGATGAATACGGTAGCAATTTTTGCTTTGTGCTCAACGGCGAAAAGGTATTCGCCAAGGGCGGCAATCTGATTCCGTTTTCCGCAATTTATGAGGATAGCGACAACAATACCGTAGATTATTATCTTGACCTTGCTCAGAAGTCTAACTTCAACATCATCAGAGTTTGGGGCGGCGGCAGCTATGCGAGCGAGTATTTTATGAATCAATGCGATGAAAGAGGTATTCTCGTGTGGCAGGATTTTTGTTTTGCATGTTTGATGTATCCGTTTTATGAATCGGATTTTACCGAAAATGTTCTTCGCGAGGTTGAGAAAAATGTTCAGCGTCTGACAATGCATCCGAGTCTTGCGCTATGGTGCGGCAACAATGAAATTGAAGTTATGTTCTCGTATCTTCCGAAAACAACAAAACTTATGAAGTCATATGTGGAGTTCTTTTATCATACACTCCCGGACTTCATCAAGGATATAACCGATGTTTCATATATACCGACCTCTCCTGTCGGAAGTGAGCCGTTTAAGAATTATTCAAGCGATGATGTCGGCGATACTCACATGTGGAGTGTTTGGCACGGACTAAAAAAGCTTGATTATTACACAACGAGATATTCAAGATTTTTATCTGAATTCGGATTGGAATCTCTTCCGTCAATGAGAGCAATCAAAACTTTCGCATCGCCGGAAGAATACGATATTAAATCTGCATCGTTCAATCGGCATCAAAAATGTATCGGTGGTAATGAAAAGATGCTGTTCTACTTAACCGAAATGTTTGATTTCCCAAAATCTTTTGAGGTTTTGCCGTATCTCACCGGAATCGTTCAAGCAGAGTGCATCAAAAATGCCACGATTCATTTCAGACAAAACAAAGGGCGCTGCAACGGTTCAATCTTCTGGCAATATAATGATGTTTGGAATTGTCCCAGCTGGTCGTCTGTTGATTTTGAAGGAATTCCCAAGGCACTGCAATATAAAGCAAGAGAATTTTTTGCGCCTGTTACTTTCAGCTGCAAAAAAGAAAAAGGCAGAGTGATTATTTTTGCCCACAATGACACGCTTGCTGAAGTCAACACAACACTGAAGCTGAAACTGTTTAATCCTGACTATACCAAGCAATACAACGTGAATATTCAGCCAAACAGTTTTAAAGTTGTGGATACGGTTGAAGTAAGCAAGAAATCTGTTTTACAGCTTTACTTTAACGGTGAAGTTATCACCGAGATATTTACAGCGCCGCACAAGCTGAATTTAAAAAAAGCTAACATAAAAACTACGGTTGACGGCAATAATCTGACGCTTGAAAGTGATAACTTTGCTTATAACGTGTTCATTGACAGCGATGAGATACCGAGTGACAACTATTTTTCGCTGACTCCCGGAGAGAAAAGAACCGTTAGTTTCAGTCATATGCCAAGCAAATTTACTGTTACATGCGCAAACATCATTGAATTTAAAAAGTCAGGTATAAAGAAAAAGCTATTCAGATTTTTCTACAGGCTTAAGCCGCTGAATATCGGCAATTACTTTTATTATACGTTTAATTAATTCACACACAACAAAACCGAGCAAGTCGAAATGATTTGCTCGGTCAATCTATTTAGTTATTCTTATTCTTCAGCTTCGGCCTTTGCTTCTTCGATAACCTTTTGTGCAACATTGGTTGGAGCATCTTCGTATCTTGCAAAGTTCAGCGTGAAATATCCTCTGCCTGCTGTTGTTGAGCGAAGTGAAGTTGAGAAGTCACCCATTTCTGCAAGCGGAACTTCTGCAACAAGTTCCTGCATTTTTGGTTCATCTGCTGCTCCCATGCCGAGAACACGTCCTCTGCGCTTGGTTACATCGCCCATAATGTCGCCGAGATTTGCATCGGGAACATAAACTTTAAGTTCGCCAATCGGTTCGAGGATAACAGGGTTAGCCTGTGCCATGCCGTTTTTATATGCAATTTTTGCCGCTGTGCGGAAAGCCATATCGTTTGAGTCAACAGGGTGGTATGATCCGTCATAAAGCACTGCTTTCAAACCAACAACGGGATATCCTGCAAGCGGACCTTTGCGGATTGCCTCTTGAAGTCCTTTTTCAACAGCCGGGAAGTAGTTTTTCGGAACTGAACCGCCGACAACTTCTGTTTCAAAAATCAACTCATCACCGTCGTGCGGTTCAAAGCGAATCCAAACATCACCGAACTGACCTGAACCGCCTGATTGTTTTTTATGTCTGCCTTGAACCTGACAACTCTTTCTGATAGCTTCTCTGTATGCAACTTTCGGGACTTTAAGGTCGATTTCAACGCCAAATTTCGATTTCAGCTTTGCTGTTATGATTTCCATGTGCAAATCGCCTAAACCGGAAAGGATCATTTCTCTTGTTTCCTCGTTTGACGTGAACGACATGGTTGGGTCTTCATCCATAATTTTGCGAAGTCCTGATGCGACTTTATCTTCTTCGCCTTTCTTTTTGACAACGATTGCCATTGAAAGCGACGGTGCAGGGAACTTAACCTTATCAAGGGTTACCACCTGCTTAGGACTGCAAAGTGTATCGCCTGTTGCAAAACCAGAAAGTTTTGTTACAACACCGATATCACCTGCTGAAATTTGAGCGACTTCTTCCTGCTTACCGCCCTTGACTGCAACAAGTTTGCCCATTCTGAGAGTTTCGCCGTTTCTTGAATTATACGCAGGAACGTCAATTGCCAGTTTGCCCGAAAGCACTTTGAAGAAGGACATCTTACCAACAAACGGGTCTGCAACTGTTTTGAAGCAGATTGCCGCCGTAGGACCGTTAGGATCACATTTGATTTTAACATCATTGTCATTTGCGTCTTTTGCGGTTTCCGGTTTTGCGTTTGCAGGGTTCGGTGCGGAATATACAATCGCATCAAGCAGCATATCAACACCGTCAAGGTTATATCCTGAGCATGCATAAACGGGATAAATCTCACCCTGTTCAACACCCTTTGTCAAGCCGTCAATGATTTCTTCTTTGGTAAGCGGTGTACCGTCAAAAAATTTCATCATAAGGTCATCATCAACTGATGCAACAGCTTCCATGAGTACGTCTTTCATTTCGTCAATTTGTGCGTCAGACGGAACTTCAACGCTCACAGGTTTTCCGTTCACATATTCAAATGCCTTGTTGGAGCAAAGATTTACATATGCCTTGGGTTTTCCGTCAACCATATATGGAACAACAACGGGGCAAAGCTTTGTTCCGATAACCGCTTTGAAAGACTCAAATGTTTTATAGAAATTACGGTTGTCACCGTCAATTTTTGTGATTGCAAAAAACTTTGCGATACCTCTTGCATCGGCAGCTTTGATTGCCTTTTCAGTTCCTACATCGAAAGATGAACCTGCCGAGTTGACAATCAGTGCACATTCAACGGCACGCATTGCTTCGCAAACACCGCCCTCAAAATCAAATTTACCGGGAGTATCAAGAAGATTGATTTTTGTATCTCTCCATTCAAGCGATGCTAAAGCTGTTGAAAAAGAGCAGCGGCGCTTTTTCTCTTCAGCATCAAAATCCATTACTGTGTTACCTTCCTTAACACGTCCGAGTCTGTCTGATGCCCCTGCAATGTTGAGCATAGCTTCGGCAAGGGTTGTTTTGCCTTTACCGGTATGGCCTGCGATTGCTATGTTTCTGATATTTTCAGCGCTGTAAGATTTCATTTTAATAACCTCCTTGAACCAAATGACGAACAATAAGATTTTTTCGTGCGGTTCATTTAATATCGGGACAGCTGCATACGGTTGTCCCATGCTTTTATCCTACATAAACAGTATATGAAGACAATATGCATAAAGAACGATTTATATTATTACCGAATCGGCTCATGCAAGACTGTCTTAAAACTAAAGCATAATTATTTTACCATATTTTATACAAAAAATCAAATAATTTATAACTAATTTTGTGCATTATATTTTATTCAATATGTATAAAATACGGCATTATTATAAATTTATTCACAGATTATTAAAATATTTTAGTTTATATAAAAAGTAGAGGAGTACAAAAATACTCCTCTGCTTAGACTGTGTAATTTTGTTTTTATTTTGCCTTGCTGTAGAAAAGGTCCGAAATGGTCTGAAGTGCCTTATAGATTTTGTCAAACATATCAGAAAACATCTTCAGTATTGTTGAGAACACACCTGAGATCTCACTAACACCTTCGCCGATTCCGCTCAATTCACTGGTGTATTCAGAGTAAATAGTGCTGATCATATCAGGATCGGGTTCTGTTTCAATTGTGGGATAAACATAGGACTGAACAACGCTTGGACTTGCTTCCACTGTGCCTTCTGCTCCGGCAGCGCATACTAAAATTGAAAAAGACATAAGTACGGCAAGAACCAAAGCTATAAGTTTTTTGCAGCTTTTCATTATGTAATACCTTCTTTCAAAAAAAGTTTCTTAACTAATTATAACAATGTTTTTTAATTTGTGCAATACATTTAATAAAAAATTACATAAAATACAAACTTAATGCCTTTGCCGATAGATAGATTTTATCGGCAAAGGCATAACAAGCAGTGTCGGCTGAAAGCAGAATTGGCTCCCCGTGGGCTTGCGCCACCAATAACAAGCACTGCGTAAGCATGAGAAAAATCTCTCAATGATAGTTTATGCAAAATTAAGGTCATTGACAGCAACACAAAAAATGGAATATAATATAAGCATTGAAAATTAAACCCGATTTTTTATAACACAAAGAAGTGAGGAATTTTAACTATGAAAAAAACTGTCGGAATTTTATTTGCAGATTCAATGGAGTACGCTCCTTTTCTTAACTATGCTAAAAAGCAGAAAGGTGCGGTAGAAGGTGTATCGCGCGGGAACAACACTGTTAAATTTACCATGGTAAATGATGACAAAGAACTTGAAATTGTCGCTGTTGAATGTGGAGTCGGTAAAGTCAACGCTGCCGCATCAACCGCTTTTCTCATTGCGGAAAATCATGTTGACTGGATTCTCAACGCAGGTTTGTCCGGTGCAATCAGCGGTGTTAAGCGGGAGGATTTTGTTGCAGGTGAAAGCTATATTGAATGTGACTTTGACCTTCGTGCAATCGGTTATGATCTTGCGATAAAACCGGATGGTGAGGAATATATACATTATTCTGATGCAAAACTTCTGTCATATGCAAAAAAAATTGATGGCATGAAAAGCGGCAGACTTGGAACAGGCGACATTTTTCTTGCAGACAGCGAAAAAAAACAATTGTTCAAGCAGCTGTTTGAATTGACAGCGTTCGATATGGAAACAGCCGCTATTGCCGCGGTATGCAAAAAAAGCGATGTACCGATGCTTTCAGTCCGAAAAATAAGTGATGACGCAGACGACACTGCAAAGGATGATTACCCCGAAATGAATAACCGCGCAGAAGCGTGTCTGACTGAGGTCATGGTGAAAATATTTGACGAAATTTTAAGTGACGAAACAAATTGGTGATCATTTAAAAATATGGTATAAAAGATCATGTTTGCAAAAACAGATTATATTAAAGGAAAGCAGTATCAAATTACTTTGACGCCGCTTTCCTTTAAGCTTTATTATCAGTATCTTTATCATTTTTCTGACAATTTATTAATTGTTTTTTTGACTTTTCGAATAAAAAAGTCACAAATAAGTATCATCGGAACAACAAGTAGCAACGTGCCCCGGATAAATCTTCGGAATTTCCATAATGATCTCCGAAGTTACATTAAAAATTTAATGTGCGGGATCAATCTTACTGAATGTGCTGACTCAATCGCATATTGAAAACAAACAGGGAACGCTTACTACAAAATTGAAATCGAAATGCTTAATTCCAATTTTAATTTTTATACTTTTATTTTGTCAAATAGGCTTGAAAAAAACAAAAATTAATAGTATAATTGAAATGATATTAACATAGCGTTATTTTGTCTTTTTTTGTTGTAGTTTCATATTACTACAATGTTTTATGTTGCGTTGTATATGGGGTTTATTTAACCGCAGCATAACCAGATGATACAGAGGGAAAGAGGAATAATTTTGATTGCAGATTTACATTGTCACACAAAACTTTCAGATGGCACAATGGGTATTGACGACATCATTCAACTTGCGCGAAAAAGCGGAATAAAAACTCTTGCCATAACAGACCATGACTGCCTTGCAGGAACTGTCAGAGCACAAATTATCGGTAAACGTTTCGGAATTAACGTTATACCTGCCGTTGAACTGACCTGCACAGATAAGAAAAGGAAGTCTAAGGCTCATATGCTTTGCTATTATCCTGATACACCCGAAAGACTTGAAGGTCTTTGCAAAAAGAACTCAACCCTGCGCAAAGCCGCAGGTAAGGTTATGGCGGTGAGAGCGGCTGAAAAATTCCCGATTTCTGCGGAATTTATCGTAAAGTGTGCCACAGGATCAACCAATATTTTCAAGCAGCATATCATGCAGGCGCTTCTCGAAAGCGGATATACAACAACAATTTTCGGTGAACTTTTTGACACTCTTTTCAAAAAGAGTAGTCCTGATAACATACTTGTAAATACTACATATACTTCACCGGAAGAAACCCTTGAAGCCATTCATGAAGCCGGAGGTATCGCCGTCCTTGCTCACCCCGGTTTTTATGACAACTTCGAGTTGCTGGATGAGCTTATTGAACTCGGTCTTGACGGTGTTGAAGTTTGGCATCCGGAAAACACACCGGAACAGCAGGAATATCTCAAAGGTGTTGCCAAAAAGCATAAGCTGCTCATGACGGGTGGAAGTGACTTCCACGGCGGATATAATGCATATCCGATAAGGCTCGGCGATTACGGTCCTCCCGAAGATTGTGTTGAAGAACTTATGAATTATAAAGCAAAAATGCATCGCAAACAGAAAAAGCTTGAGAAAAACAAAGCATAACATATCAATCAGAAAGGTGGCTGTGCAATGTTTGATAACGACATGAAAATCTACAGCAAAGGCATGGATATCAACACATCGGCAAGTATTGCAGCCGCTTTTGAGAAAATGAATCTCCATCGTGCAAACGGAAATCTTCAAAAAGCGCGTGAACTCGGAACAAGACTTGCAACCATCACACCGTCACTTGACGGCGATGCACTTGTGGTCGATCTCAAAGATGTTCTGGCACCGAAGTTTCTTGCACAGGATATACTTTATCAAATCAAGGTGCTTCTTGTTTTTGCCGCGGAATCGAGTCTGCAAATCAAAGTGCCTACCGAACAGCTTGCAACAACCGCAATCAGTTCACTTTATAATTCCTTGGAAAAGCTTTCTCCGGGATTTTTTAAAAACATCTCCGACGGTGCTGCATTCACGTTCTACTATCTTGCGCTGAAAAAAGGCGGAGATATCTCAAAAAATATCGGTGAGGCATTTGCCATGCTGTGCTCAGTAAAAAAGAGCAACGAAAGTGTTATATTAGCTGGCGAAACTGTTTGGAATTTGGCAATCGATATAATTGGAAAAGAAATCAGCAAAACGCAGTTTGAGAAAATATAATCGAGCCCAAAACAAGCCTGTCATATAAGCAGACAGGCAATTTCTTTATGCGGAGGTAAATCAATGTCACGTGCAGACAAGGCAAAAGAATATTTTTTGAGTGGCTGCAATTGTTCACAATCAGTGCTTATTGCGTTCGCCGACATTATCGGTATTGATGAATTAACAGCAAAAAGGTTATCCATTGGACTCGGAGGCGGTGTTGGCAGAATGAGAGAAGTCTGCGGAGCAGTCAGCGCATCTGCCATGGTTCTCGGTGCGCTTTACAGCGGTGAAAACGCATCAGACAGGGCAACATCATATACTAAAATTCAGCAGTTTGCCGACACTTTCAAAGCAGAAAGTGGTTCAATCATTTGCCGTGAACTTTTAGGTTTAGACAAAACTGCAAAGCAATCCCCGATACCCGAAGCGAGAACCGAGGAATATTACAAAGTCAGACCGTGTGCAGAGAAGATATATGAAGCAGCACGTATACTTGAAGAATCAATAACGACTAATTGAGGTTGTTTTGGAAAGTCTTTTGAATTTTACAGTTGACAAATTCATAAAAATAGGTTATAATTTCTTGCACTGTGAAAATCAGTGGTTTTACAATTAAATAACGAGGCGTAGCTCAGTTTGGTAGAGTGCTTGCTTTGGGAGCAAGATGCCGCAGGTTCAAGTCCTGTCGCCTCGACCATCAAGAGACAATAAAAAAGATATTGTCCCCGAAAGCCCCGATAAAATCGGGGCTTTCGCCGTTTTAGGCGGCATTTTTTCAAGAGTCAATTCCGTAGATATAAAAAGGCTATTTTCCCTTTGCGGAATGGTTTGAACTCTCACGAAAACAGAATAACAGCAAGAACAGGCAGATAGAAGAAAAAATCTATCTGCTTTTTTGTTGCACGAAAGGATGTGGTCAAATGAAAGCGCAAACCGATATGTTAAGCATAAAAGAATTGGCGCAAACTTTTTGACTTTGGATATAGAAACAACTCCGCACAGTCCCATTATCGTAAAGCATCCGTTTACGGATACGGTGTTCGTAGGATTTAAAGGCAAAGATTACTCGTCGAATCTGTTGGAAGATGAAAATGCCCTGCTCCGATGGCGAGAACAGATGAAAACTTACATCAGCAAATGTACTGCTCCGCATCACATTTTTATGTTTCTCACAAAACCATACCGAATGGTCTTTCTGAAATATGCCGAGCCGTATCTGTCGCAGAAAGACTTTTCCGAAATTCTCTCGGATGTATGGACGGAGACAGAAGCGCCGCACAACGATCCGAATTTTACGACGGCAGAATTTGTTCGTCTTTTCCGGCAAGCTGATCCCGCCAGTCTTATGGATGAGGACGAATACAAGCAGTTTCAGGGTTTGGATGATACGCTGACCGTCTACAGAGGCATTACCTCATATAACGCAGACAATGTGAAGGCTCTGTCATGGACGCTGAATCCCGACACCGCCGAGTGGTTTGCAAAGAGATTCGATGAGGACGGGACGGTCTATGAGGCGCAGATTGAAAAAGCTCATATCTATGCTCTGTTCAACGGCAGAAACGAATCGGAAATCGTTGTCGATCCGAAGTATTTGATGAATATAACCGAATATCAGGAGCAAGCAAGGAAGGTGCAGAAATCATCGTAAGCGCATTATACTGTGGAGGTGTCCTATGGAATATATATCAGTTTCCGAAGCATCGGAGCAATGGAATGTAACAAAGCGATGGGTGCAGAGATTATGTGAAGAACCTGCCATACGGATACTGCTTCGAAAAAGGCAACATAGCCATTCAACCGCAGGAGCAGACAATCGTCACAGAGATTTACGACAGCTACTTATCGGGCAAGTCCCTGCTGAATATCGCAGCCGAACTCAACGCACAAAGCATCGAATTCATGCCCGGCATCATCGGATGGAACAAAGCGAGGCTCAAGCATATTCTTGAAAATGAACGGTATCTCGGAAACGACACCTATCCTGCAATCATCACACAGGAAACATATGACGCCGTTCAGGAAATCAAAGATGCGCGAAACACGCAGAAAAGTGTAGATCGGAAAGCGGATATCTTTCAGATCACCGTACTCGTCAGATGCCCTGTCTGCGGAAGTGAAATGCATCGCCGCAGTGACAGACGAGTTAAAAGCGGTCAGCGATGGATTTGCAAAAAGGATGACTGCCGGAAGCTGATTGCCGTATCTGATGAAGAACTGCTCAGAGCGATCACCGAGCTTCTGAATAGAGTCATTGCCGAATCTGAAGGAATACACATACCAAATCCCGCAGTGCAGGAACCAAGCACAGAGCTTCGCAGGATGAATAACGAGATCGGCAGAACCCTCGAAGGCTACTCCATCCAAAAGGAAACATTAAGAAAACAACTGCTGCAGAGTGTCTCTCTCAAATATGAGAACATTGACAATGCAGTGTATATAGCCAAGCGATTGAAAGCGGACTTTGCAAATGCGAGTCCGCTTTCCGATTTTTCAGGCGAGCTATTCGGCAGAACCGTCAGCGAGCTTCGGCTCTGCGAGAACGGCTCGGTTATCCTTACATTAACAAACGGTCAGCAAATCGGAAAGGAGCAAAGCGATGGAATCAACAGCAGTACAACAGCCTGCGAAAATAGTACGCAAAATACAGCCGACTATTGACACAGCCAAGCAGCTAAAGAAAGAATACCGACAGCTTCGGGTAGCGGCTTACTGCCGCATGTCCACCAAGCAGGAAGAACAGCTTAACAGCTACGAAGTACAGGTCAAGCACTACACCGAGCGAATTCAAAGCGAACCGAAATGGACGCTGGTCGGAATCTATGCCGATAAGGGAATCACCGGAACAAGCATCAAAAAGCGCGATGAATTCAACAAGATGATCAAGAAATGCAAGCAAAACACCGAGGTGCTGAAAACTCTTAAACTGCACATCGGTATGGGACTTGACACCGAAGAAACAGAGGATAAAAGTCTCGACATACAAATACGGATCGCTGAGATCGACGCAGAATTCAAAGCCATGCTGCAAGCGGTATCCGCACAGGCGGCCGATACCTTCGACGATAGCAAAGCAACAGAACTTATGAACGAAAAAAACAAGCTGCTCGGACAGCTTGAACAAATCGGCGCTTCCAGACAAAAGCGTGAAAATGCAAAGTCCCGGCTCGATGAGATTTATACCATACTCGACGGACTGAAAAATCATCCGATGACTTATGACAACCAAATCATCCGACAGATACTTGAATGCGTAATCGTAGAATCCAAAGAAACGATAAAGGTGGTATTCGTCGGCGGACTTGAAGTAACTGAACCTCTCAACTAAAAAAGCGGCTAACCACAGCCGCCACCGAAATTGAAAACTCAAGAGATTATCGGTGAGAGTTCAAATCTGCACACCGAAACGCCGAAAATATCTTTTTTATAGTGATTAGACATCAAGAGACATATCTTTGTTGTCTCCGAAACCCTCGATTTTATCGGGGGTTTTGTCGTTTTAGACGACATTTTTTTCGAGAGTTAATTCCGTAGATAAAAAGCTATTTTCTCTTTCCGGAATATTTCGAACTCTCACGACAACAGAATATCAACCAAATCAGGCAGATAGAAGTAAAAATCTATCTGTCTTTTTTATTGCCCGAAAGGAGCTGACAGAATGAAAAAACAAACCGATATGCTAGGCATAAAAGAATTGATGCAAACATTTTTGACTCTGGATATAGAAACAACTCCGCACAGTCCCATCATCGTAAAGCATCCGTTTACCGATAAAATATTAAAATCTGAAAGGAAAAAGAAAATGACAATTTATCAGCGCGAGTTACTACGGCAGTTGCCCAAATTCCATTGCACGGGGCAAATGGACGATGAAAGCGGAAAGCTTCATATATTTGCAAACGGAATCCCACTCGGCATTGCAGGCAAAAAGAATAAATTGTATTGGAATCAGGACGGGCAGATCAGAGACAGCTATCGGTCAGCGCTTGTTTCCATCAGTGATGCGGCAAACTCTATCCGTGAATATGTATCCCTTTATGAAGTATCCCCTCCGCTCGATATTGTCGGTCTGCCCGAATACCGCAGGCTTTCCGAATACTTTATTTACATTCTTTCTGTATCTCAGACCTAGACTCCAAATCCCTTTCCTTAACAGAATCTCAATTTCAGAATCTTTATTTTTTATTGCCTGCATATTCTTGCGCCTTTGTTCAGGCGTATGTCGATCCATAAATCTGAGACACCTGCTTTCCTGCATTTCACGTTACTAATTCCCTTATTTCAGTCGCTATTCTTTTAATAACAGGTACACAAACAGAGTTTCCGATCTGCTTATACGCATCATCAATAGTTATTGTATTCGGAAAATAAAACTCTTTCGGAAAACCTTGAAAGTCCAGACCTTCTCTCAATGTAATCTTTCGTATTCCGTAATCGTCCCACACAACATGCACTCTATCTTTGTGTGTTCCCATATTGGCGGTAAGAGTCGGACACATTTGATTCTTCGTCCAGCGTACTTCTGTGTCAGTTATTCTATAAATTGCTTTGTGATCCTTCATGTGTGCAACTAATCGATCATACATTTTGCCTTCTGTGTAGTAATAAATGTCGTGTTGCTTTGCAGAGCGATTGATAATGTCACTGGATTTCAAAGTGAGTTCTATCGGCTCTGGATATTGGTATAGACGATTGCCCATATCTTCACGAATTGCAACGATATAAATACGCTTTCGTATTTGCGGGAGATTACCGTAATCATTGGATGCAAGAACTCTATAATACACGGTGTATCCAAACTGTGCTAAACTGTTGAATATTACAAGAAAAGTTTTGCCGTCATTATGTTCCATTAAGTTCGGAACATTTTCCAAGAAAACCACTTTCGGTCTTTTAGCGTCAATAACTCTCGTTATTTCAAAAAACAAGTTCCCGTCTCGGTCTTCAAATCCTTTTTGAAGTCCTGCAATGGAAAACGGTTGGCAAGGAAAGCCTGCCGTCAACACATCAAAGTCTGGAATATCAGAAGTTGAAATCCTCTTTATATCGCCTTCAATAAGATTGGCGTTTGGAAAATTATGACGATAGGTTCTGCAAGCGGCGACATCTATTTCATTTGCCCATGCGATGTCGAATCCAGCTTGTATAAAACCAAGATCGATTCCACCTATTCCGCTAAACAAACTACATACACTCGGCATAACTTGTCCCCCATTCAAAGATTAAAAATCCAAAAGATATGTTCCATCATCATATTTTCTGAAAGTAACATACGTTTTTCCGTACAGTTCCAGCATTTGTTTAGTAACATAACCGCCTGCAGGCGCACCAATTCTTTTACGAATCCATTCACCCAAAATTGCGTTACTTTCTACGCTGTGCAAAGCTTTGTTGCCTTGCTGTGCCATTCGCATATGGAAAGAGCCAAAATCTTTGGTGATGACCTTAAACATCGGGCAGTTTTCATCATCGGGATGCTCTCTATCTGGGAAAAAGCCTGCCTTTTTATCTTTATGATTATACGGAATATAGGCTTGGTTCTGATCGCGCTTCGTTCCATTTTTACGGATGCCCCAGTTGATACCCGAGCCGTATCCTGTATCACTGCCGTCCGCTCGCAAAAGAGAAACATTGAGCGTATCGACTGGCGTTTCCTTATCGTAAACGAGATAATCTTTTTCAGAGTTATCTGGCTCAACAAAATTTTCTGCTGTATTGTTGATAACATTCTTCAATTTTTCAGAAACTGAAGGATCAAAACAATCAATTGTATCGGGCAGAAGATTCTTATAATACCAATACGCCTCAAGAGAGTTACACATGCTGACAGACTCTCTGCGCTTGTAAAAAGCGTTCATAGTATAATTCAAAGAACCACAGAAAGCGATATAGGGCATATCTCCTACACGCTCATCTGGAGATGTCCAAATATACACTTTCGAATGCACTTCTGAACCTTGGCAAATATATCTGCAAGAGATTTTTGGCATCCCTTTGGATGCATTAAGAAATCGAATCATACGACAGATATCTTCGTGCTTTTTCTGAGAGAGGCTGGATTTGGTCATGCCAAGTATGATTTCAACCGACAGACCTTTAATCAGACGGCTGTTTTTCATGCCTTCCGCAAGTTTGATCATATGCGTCGATATTCGATCACAATCTGTAAAAGCAGTAACAATCTTCAAAGACGAACAAGGTTGCGAAAACTCAGTTCTCGCAGGCGTATATAAAACAGGTTCATCGAAATCCGACGTAATAAAAGTCGGATTTCCAGTAATCTTATCAATTTTTGGAATCATTCATCTTCCTCCAAGTTGGCTTTAATCCAAGGATAATCAATTCCTGCAAAGACGTTCAATACAGCAGTTATGACGATTTCAGATAATTTGCACGGTACAGCCATGCCGATCTGTTTTCTCACACTGCTATAGTTGCCTACAAACTCATAGTAATCGGGGAAGGTTTGTATTCTAGCTCTTTCTCTGTTTGTCAGTTCTCGATCTGTCCAATGATACATAAATGTACCACCGCCACCCGCTGCTGTTACAGTATAGGCTGGCTTGTCGGGATCAAGTTTACGATAGATTTGACTGATCTTGGTTTTTGTATGGATTTTTAATTCGCCTGGGAAATCTTCACCGAGTCTTTCTTCTGCTTGCCATACATTTTCACCGGGCTTAATATATGACAGTCTTCTAACAACCTTATCAGCGAGTTTTCTTACTTCATTGTTGGGAGCATTATCAGGAATGTTAGCCAACGCGGTTCTCGCGGTTACATCGCACTTAGCATACACCGCAGGATCGGGAACTCTGTATTTCACAGATTCATCCTCGTGAATTCCAACAATGATTACTCTATGTCTTGTTTGCGGAACACCATATTCTTCCGCTTTGTATAGGTGAACGTTCAATTTATAACCAGCCGCTCGCATATCGTTTAGGATTATTTCAAAATCACCTGAACCAGCAGAACGTATTCCTGATACATTTTCTGCAACAAACCACTTTGGGCGATATGTTTTAAGCACTTCGATACCGTACCAGTAGAGTTGCCCAAACTTCTCGTTTTCAAAACCTTGGTGTTTACCAACATTAGAGAAGCTGTTGCACGGAAACCCATAGCAGAAGGCCGTGATTTTTCCAAGCTTCTGAATATCTAATTCACGCACATCGCCACAATGTACTGTTTCGGGCGATTCGGGGCAGATGTTCTTGCGATATGTTTCACATGTGTCTGCATCATAATCATTCGCCCAAGCATGCTCAATGGTGAAGGAACCATCATCGCTTTTTGCCCGCAGTGCACCACACGCAATTCCACCGGGACCGCAGAACAATTCGCCTAACTTAAATGTTTTCATTTCAGTTTTCCTCCTTCTCGGGTATGATTTCCACAATATCGTCCATTGCGCATCCGAGCGCTGTACATATTTTTACAAAAATATCACTGCTGACAGCGGCGCCGTCCTTGCCCATTTTAGTAATGGTAGCAATACTGATACCAGCTTTTTCGGCGAGTTCTTTCTTTTTCATGTCACGGTCGATCAGAAGCTTGAACAATTTTTTATAGCTTGCGGCCATTTTATTATACCTCATAAATAGTTATAATAAGTACATTATATCACTAATCCGCATTATACCACATTATGTGCCAAATAGCAACGGATTTCGGCAGAGAACTGCTACGATTTCAGCATTTGTCGTCTTTTCGTTGCAAATACACCATACCATTTCTTGTTTTTCGTAATCTCTTTTCTTTGTCTACTGCGGCGCAAAATAAGGTGGAAAAAACTGGAAAAAACTTCAAAAAACTATTGACAACAAACGAAAATAGTGATATAGTATATAAGCACTTGTGAGAACAAGTTAAATATGCGAGAGTGGCGGAATCGGCAGACGCGCACGTTTGAGGGGCGTGTGGGGCGACTCGTACGGGTTCAAGTCCCGTCTCTCGCACCATATCGAGTGTTCATAACGGATTCGAGTTATGAACATTCTTTTTTGTATCTTTAGTCATGAAATAACACCTGCACGCTTCATTGATCTGAGCGCGCAGGTGTTACTTATATTTTTATTTAAAACTCCAGCTTTTCTTCAATATAAGCCGCAAGTTTGTCAATCGGCATACGAATCTGTTCCATTGTGTCACGGTCGCGAACTGTTACACAACCATCCTCAACGCTGTCAAAGTCATATGTGATGCAGAACGGTGTACCGATTTCGTCCTGACGGCGATATCTCTTACCGATTGAACCTGCATCGTCATATTCAACGTTGAACTTCTTCTGAAGCATGTGATAAACCTCGGTTGCCTGATCGTTAAGTTTCTTCGAAAGCGGAAGAATCGCTGCTTTATAAGGAGCGAGGGCAGGATGAAGTCTTAGAACAACTCTTGTGTCATTCTTTTCAGCGTCAACAACCTCTTCGTCATATGCATCAACAAGAAATGCAAGTGCCGCACGGTCTGCACCGAGTGACGGCTCAACAACATAGGGAAGATATTTCTCATTAGTTGTCGGATCAAAATATTCAAGGCTCTTGCCTGAAGTTGTCTGATGAGCGGTGAGGTCAAAATCTGTTCTGCTTGCAACACCCCAAAGTTCACCCCAACCAAACGGGAAGAGGAATTCAAAGTCAGTTGTTGCATTTGAATAGTGAGAAAGTTCTTTTTGCTCATGGTCACGCAACTTAAGATTTTCCTCTTTAATTCCGAGATTCAAAAGGAACTGCTTGCAATATTCTTTCCAATAGGCAAACCATTCAAGTTCTGTTCCGGGTTTGCAGAAAAATTCAAGTTCCATCTGTTCAAATTCACGGATACGGAAAATGAAGTTGCCCGGAGTGATTTCGTTTCTGAAAGATTTACCGATTTGGCAAACACCGAACGGAACCTTTCTTCTTGTGGTTCTCTGGATATTCGGGAAGTTTACGAAAATACCCTGTGCTGTTTCGGGGCGAAGATAGAGTTCATTTTTTGCATCCTCTGTAACACCTTGGAAAGTCTTAAACATGAGGTTGAACTTGCGGATATCAGTGAAGTTGCATGCACCGCAATCCGGGCAAGGGATGTTATTCTCTTTAATGTAATTTGACATCTCCTCAAATGACCAACCTGCCGGGTTTACACCTGTATCTTCAATAAGTTTATCCGCACGGTGACGGGTTTTGCACTCCTTGCAGTCCATAAGAGGATCTGAGAAACCGACCACATGTCCGCTTGCAACCCAAACCTGCGGATTCATAAGAATTGCAGAGTCAAGACCTACATTATACGGGTTTTCCTGAACAAACTTTTTCCACCATGCTCTTTTAACATTGTTCTTGAATTCAACACCGAGAGGGCCGTAGTCCCATGAGTTTGAAAGTCCGCCGTAAATTTCACTGCCGGGATATACATAGCCTCTGCTTTTGCAAAGGTTAACAATTTTTTCCATTGTTTTTTCTGTGTTCTGCATAATAACTTCATAACCTTTCCGACTGCAAAAATCAATTAATCACATTATACCTTGACGCAGTCAAACAAGGTGTGATAAACAGGCCGCGCTTATCATGCGACTGTTTCGTGTCTTGCAAAAATATACAATAGTAATAATAATATATCCGACAAAAATAGTCAAGGGTAAATGCAAAATGATTTTATTGCTTATGACAATGAAAAATATGCGTATAAGATTCATACCTATTATTAAGTTTGAGTCCGCAAAATGTTGTAACTGTTAATTTTCTAGATTAAAATTTTAAATTTTTGCTTTTCTCTGCGGATGAAAATTTTCATATTGTAACAATCTTATTCGCGACCGCACTTCTTCACTATTACCTTTTACTTATTACCTGTGCTTGCACTGACGGGCAATTACTTTTTCTGCGTTCAGAAAAAGTAACCAAAAAGAAACTCTGACGTACGCAAAAAACGGCGAAAAATCGTTCCGATTTTCACCGTAATTTGCTACAGATAAGATTGTACTAAATCCCATGTCCTTTGGATGCCGTACAATAATGACGAAATACGTGCGACTACGGTAAGACTGTTCACCATAATAACCATAGAGATTCAAAACAGTCGGGGCTTTGTCGGCTGTCTTTACTTGTAGTCTTATTGGGAGATTGGTTTTATTTGTCATTTATTTGAAAATAGTACAAGCGGTAAGGTTCAGGTCGACCACATGGGGTCGACCCTACGAAATCGTATCAATCTTATTCTGCGGACTAAATCTTACGAATTGTACCATCTTCCTCGCAATTACGCATTACGCATTACGAACTACGCATTATTTAATCACGTTTAAATTCTCATTGCAGCATTATACGCAGCTTTTGTTGCATCTGCAATTTTTCCAACCTTGTTACAATCTCCGATAATGATCGGGTTAAATTTTGCAAACTGCTCGGCAACATTTTTATTCGGCCTTGAACCGAGAGAGAGAACTACGCAGTCACAGTTGATAAGGGTAAATTTTTTCGTTTTGGTGTTCTGCGTTTTTACAAAACCTTTTCCTATTTCGCAAAGCTTTTCCTGCGTTTTAAATTTTGTTCCTGCTTTTTCAAGTTGCGGTATCACGTCATCTTTATGCTGCATCCATGTGCCAGGTGCAAGTTCGTCGGCCATTTCTATAATCGTTATCTTACAGCCGTTTTCGGTCAGCAGATGCGCTGTTTCAAGACCGGTCATGCCTGAGCCGATAAGGGCAACTTTTTTATTTTCAAGCTGAACTCTTCCGCTGAGAATATCTTCGCTTGTTACCACAGAGTTTTCATCATACTCACCGCTGAACTTCGGCTTAACAGGACTGCTGCCGGCCGCAACTATCACTGCGTACGGTTTCATATCCGCTATCATCTGTTCCGTCACTTCGGTTTCAAGTACTATTTTAACACCGTTGTTATCGCAATCCTTTTTGATATCTTCAATAAACCAAGCTGTTTTATCTTTTTTCGGCGGTGCAGACGCAAGAACAAGCTGACCGCCAATTTTGCCGCTTTTTTCAAATACGGTAACATCAAACTTTCTTTGTGCAAGAATATTTGCCGCTGTCAGTCCAGCAGGGCCTGCGCCGATAACAACAACCTTTCTGCCGTTTCCGTCAGATTTAAGCTGTTCTTTTTCATGTCCGACAAACGGATTCACACTGCACTCGCCGTGTGAGCCGATGTATGCATTATTCTGCATAGATTCAATGCAGTTCAGGCAACATATACATCTTCTGATATTACCGCCGTTGATTGCTTTTTCCGCCCAATACGGATCTGCGATCTGCGGTCTGCCAAGACAAACAAAATCCTGTATGCCGTCATTGATCTGTTGTTCTGCCTGTTCAGGTGAACGGATAAGATTCGCGGCAAGCACGGGAATTGAAACATTCTCTTTAATTGCTTTCGCCATGTATTTTCTCCAACCGGGTTCAAACGAAACCGGTTCAAGCCAATAGTTGAAAGTATCATATCCTGCGCTTGAAACATCAATTGCGTCAGCACCGTATTCCTCAAGTTTTTTCGCAATTTCAATACCGGTTGAAAGGTCATATCCCTTGCCGGGTTCACCAATCATGGCATAACATTCATCTGCGGTAAGGCGAACGATAACCGGAAAATCCTTTCCGCACTCGGCTTTGATTCCCTGCAAAATATTGCGAATGAATCTCATTCTGTTTTCAAGCGAACCACCGTATTCATCTGTTCTTTTATTGGTAACGGGTGATATAAATTGCTGAAGAAGATATCCGTGAGAAGCATGAAGTTCAACACCGTCGCAACCTGCCTTTTGAACACGAATTGCTCCGTCTATAAACTGTCTTTCAAGCTGCTTTATCTCTTTATATCTCAATTCACGAACTCTTCCGCCTGCAAAATATGCAGGAGCACATTTTGATGGAGCGACACTGCTCGGAACAATATCATGCTTTAAAAGTGTCGGTCCTACAGCCGGGGTCAACTTATAAAGAATCTTGCCGTAACCGCCCTTTGTCAGCTTTTCCATTTTTATGCTCAACGGCACAGTACCAACCAAAAGGCCGACATTCTGTCTGCCGGGATGATGCAGCTGAACAAAAAATTTTGCGCCATGCTTATGTATGCGTTTTGCAAACTCTCTGAGCGGTTCAATGTGATAATCGTGACTTACTGCAAGCTGAGCAAAAGCCGCTGAACCTGTTTGATCGTTAACACGTGTTATTTCCGTCATAATGAGTCCTGCACCGCCCTTGGCGCGCTCTTCATAGTAGTCCATCATTTTTTCTGTGGGAGTACCATCAAACTGACCGAATCCCATAAGCATCGGCGGCATAACGATTCTGTTTTTTATTTCACATGAACCGATTTTCATCGGCTCAGCTAAAATTGAACTGCTCATTTTGTAAGCTCCTTTTCATTGATTTGGTGTGCCCTCAGTTTGAAATCATTGAATTTTCTTTTTTCAAGACCCCAATATATATTTCTGACAAACGGCGCAAATTTCATAAGCTGTGTTGCAAAGCCGAAAAGTCCGCACGGACTAACTGTTTTTTTGCCTTTTTCGATTCCGTCAATCATCTTCCTTGCAACAACATCAGGCTGCTGAACAGGAAACGGCTTTTTAAATTCAATTTCATTTGCTGCCTTAAAAAAGTTAGTGTTTGTCGCAACAGGATAAAGACATGTAAGCTGAATATTTTTCGGCAGTTCAAGCCTTAGACCCTGCTGAAAGCCCTCCATGGCAAACTTTGACGCTGAGTAAACTGTAAATCCGGGCATTGCCATCTTTCCGATTGCAGACACTGTCACGGCAAAAACTCCGTTTCTTCCGTTGAGATATTCAGCATATTTTTGATAGGAATAAATCGGCGAAAAAACGTTAGTTTCAAACATCTTTTCAACTCTTTCCCAGTCAACATAGTTGAATTCCTCATAATATGGATAGCCTGCATTTGCATAAAAAATATCGATTGAACCGAGTTTGTCTATTGCAGTGCTGAAAATCTCATCCACAGCCTCTTTTGACGAAACATCAATTTGCATCGGTATCACTTTTTCCGATGTAAAACCGGCAATTTTATCTATGTTCTTATCAACGGCAAGAATACGGTTATCTCCCTTAACCAACAGTTTCAGCGCCTCAAGACCAATGCCGCTGTTGCAGCCTGTCAGCACAATTGTTTTTCCGCTTATCATAATAATCTCCATGCCTTTCTTCGTATTCAGTAAGTTCTGATTGATTCAGAATTCCTTTATTTTATTGTACAGTTACAATCGACAAAAGTCAATCAGATGAATTAAATAAAACAGTGAAACTATTTTTACTTTTTCCACACAACCCGCCGCACCCACTTGAAAATTTTACATAAACTCTGTATAATATTAAGTGTGAGAAAGGGCGAGCAGACGGCTAAATCAGCTAATACATTCTGAATCGTAATAAATAATCATGACAACGACACTCAAAAAAATTGTTTCATTTTCAATCGCTGTTTTCTTTGCGCTTTATTGTGCAATCGGACTCGGCAACAATGTCAGTGATGAATACCGCCAGTATAAAAACGTTATCCTTATGATTGGTGACGGAATGGGCGAAAACACCCTTGCAGTCACAAGACAAAAATATAACACAACTCTCACCATGGACACTATGCCTGTTCATGCAAAGTCAGACACAAGATCATTCATTCTTGATTATACTGACAGTGCGGCAGGCGGTTCTGCACTCGCTTGCGGTGTGCGCATTTGGGATAACTCGGTTGCAAGATTCCCCTTTTATCCGTTTGCACCGGCTGACACAAGAGTTCCGATTTCACTTACTGAACTTGCTAAAAACAACGGCAAGGCAGCAGGTGTGGTAACAACTGACAAAACAAGCGGCGCAACTCCTGCTTCATTCTCAGCTCATTCGCTTGCACGTCAGTTTGAAAAAGACATCAGCAGCGATCAGCTTAAAAGCGACCTTGATTTAATTTGGGGCTGTAAATCTGACAGTATCAACGAAAAGAACACAGCTGAAAACGGCTTTACATACATTACAACAAAAACAGAAATGATACAGCTTGAACCGGGCAGCCGTTCATTTGCTCAATTCGATGTTGAATCTGTTAAAAATTGCACAAATGATTTTGATTCACCGTCACTTGCGGATATGACAAACAAAGCAATTGAATTGCTCAACACTGACGAGGACGGCTTCTTTCTCATGATTGAGGGCGCATGCATTGATAAGTTTTCACATAAGAACAACTTTGACGGTGCAACAATGAATGTTATGGCATTTGACGAAGCAATCAAAGCTGCACTTGATTTTGCCGAAAAAGACGGCGACACTCTTGTTGTTATCACAGCCGACCACGAAACAGGCGGAATCAAATATGATGCCGATAAGGACGAATATTACTACACAACTGAAAACCATTCAACTGCCGATGTTCCTGTTTTTGTTTCGGCAACCGATGCAGGTTTTACCGATGGAGAAGTTGTTGAAAACCGCCAGATAAGCGTTCAAATTGCGCGCATAATGGGTTACGGTAAAGAGCAGTTCCCGGCCGTAAAAGGTTATACTTATAAAGAAGATTAAGAAACCGACAATAATTGATTTTTAAATATGCGGGTAGGATTCATAAGAAACGAAAAATCCTGCCCGCATATTTTAAGGAGTGTCCAAAACGCGAGTTTAATTTGTGTTTTGGACACTCCCATATATTTTTATATCGTGCTGACAAAATTCGGTTTTTATGATACAATGTTAGGATGAAAATCTCCATCGAAGGCGGTGTAACAATGCTTTGGAATCCGTGGCACGGCTGTCATAAGTGCAGTCCGGGATGTCAGAACTGCTATGTTTATTATCTTGACGGCATCCGTCAAAAGGATGCTTCTGTTGTTACACGTTCCAAGACTAATTTCAATCTCCCGCTAAAAAAAGACAGGAGCGGTAATTTTAAGATTCGTCCGGGCACTGAAATTGCAACATGTTTCACATCTGACTTTTTTATTGAAGAGGCTGACAACTGGAGAAATGACGCATGGAAAATCATTAAACAAAGAAGTGACGTTAATTTTTTGATTTGCACCAAACGTATCAATCGGTTTGAGCAATGTCTGCCGAGCGATTGGGGTGATGGATATGACAATGTGCGCATTGCCGTCAGCTGCGAAACGCAGAAAAAAGCCGATGAGCGCCTACCGATTCTGCTAAACATCAAAGCTAAACGAAAATATATTTTCGCCGCACCGATTCTTGAAGATATAGATTTCAGTGCATATCTTGCAAACGGTGAGATATCAATGGTATCGGTTGGCGGTGAATCATATAAAAATGCACGTGAATGTAATTTCAATTGGGTGCAGCACATAAAAGAAACATGCGATAAATACAACGTTGAATTTGATTTTCATCAAACAGGCTCAAATTTTGTGATGAACGGCAAAAGATACAAAATTAATCATCATGATGAATATTCGCAGGCTAAAAAAGGCATGGCAGTTTTGGATGCCATCAAAAACAGCAATCACCGGTCATAGAAAGGCAGTATTTCATATGAGCATAAGGACAAATTTTAAACATACAATTTTTGCAAGCTACACGGGATACTTTGTGCAAGCGATTATCAACAATTTCGCACCGCTTCTATTTCTCACTTTCCAACATAGCTTCAGCTTTTCCTATCGACAAATATCCTTGTTAATTATTATAAATTTCGCTGTTCAGCTGATTATTGACCTTTGTTCAGCTGGTTTCATTGATAAAATCGGCTATAGAAAATGCATTGTTGCGGCTCATTTTCTTGCCGCGGCAGGTCTTGTCTGCCTTGGAAATCTTCCGTTTATTCTGCCGAACGCGTACTTCGCCGTTATCATCTCAATTATAATTTACGCAACAGGCAGCGGACTGATCGAAGTTATCATAAGTCCGCTTGTTGAAGCGTGTCCGACTGACAACAAATCAGCTTCAATGAGTCTGCTCCATTCGTTTTACTGTTGGGGTCAGATGAGCGTTGTTGCACTGTCAACATTGTTTTTCACTTTCATCGGCATTGAACACTGGCGCACACTTTCAGCTTTGTGGGCAATTATTCCGTTTATTAATGCGTTCTATTTGCTTGCTGTGCCGTTTCCAAAAATTCTTGATGAGTTCAAAGGCGCAGGTATCAAAGAATTGTTCAAGACGAAAATATTCCTTGTCTGTGCTGTGATCATGTTCTGTGCCGGTGCATGCGAACTTGCAATGAGCCAATGGGCATCCGCTTTTGCAGAATCAGCGCTGAACGTTTCAAAAACAACGGGAGATCTACTCGGACCTTGCATGTTCGCAGCTTTGATGGGAATTGCGCGTGTGATGTATGCCAAACTCAGTGAAAAAGTTTCTCTGAAAACATTCATGCTTATTTCAGCTTCGCTTTGCATAATCAGCTATCTGCTTTCCTCGCTTTCACCCTCGCCGCTTATTGCACTCATCGGATGCGGAGTTTGCGGCTTTTCGGTCGGTGTTATGTGGCCGGGAACATTCAGCCTTGCAACAAAACAAATTCCGCAGGGCGGTACAGCAATGTTTGCACTACTTGCGCTTTTCGGCGACCTCGGCTGTGCAACAGGTCCTGCCGCAGTGGGATATATAACAAGCATATTTGGTGACGATTTGAGCAAAGGGTTAATTTTTGCGGTGGTCTTTCCGATAATACTTGTTTTGATGATGAGCAGGATAAATAACAATAAAAAAGTTTAATTATATATTAAAGATAATTTATTGGTTTTCTAATGCCCCCTATTTATCGCGACTTTACAAATTATATATTATATAGACAGGCAATATTTACGATTAATTAGCAACAGAATGTGTCAGCGTATTTTTTTACAAGTTAAACTGCTGAACATTTTTTCTTATACATCACCTTTTATTGACAAAACGATAATTATATAATACAATTAACAGTAGTAAAATAGGAGAATTATAAAAAATGGGATATGCATTTATAAGTTACAGTACGAAGAATCAGGCATCGGCAGATGCTATAAGAAATCTATTTATAAAGAATAAAATTGACACATGGATGGCGCCGTATGATATACCCGCAGGAAATAAATATGCCGCTGTTATCACCAAAGCAATAAGAGAGTGCAGTTGCTTTGTCTTATTGTTGACTAATGATTCCCAAGAATCAGAGGCCGTTGACAGCGAAGTTGAACTTGCTGCTCTCACTTTCAGAAAATCAATAATAACGGTTCAGCTTGAAGATGTCATGCTGAATGATTCATTTTTCTTTTACATTCACAACAAGCAAATTATCCCAGTGCGTGAAGTTGATGAATCATCGGATGAAATCAGAAAGATTTTACAGGCTGTTATTGCTTATACCGGTGTAACTGAAAAGGAAGATACTACAGAGCCGAAAAAGGATGAAAATGCTATTAAAAATGATATTAACAGTAAAATTGAACTGAAAGATAATCTTGATAACAAGAAAGTTGTTGAAGAAATCACTGATTTTGTCACTGATAAAAATATTAACGAGTCTGCAAATCTTATTGAAGATACCGATACTGAAAAGACGGAAGAAAAATTCACAGAACCTTCTTCTATAGAAAAGGAAAATGCTCCGTCTGAAACCAAAGAAGAACCACCTAAAATAGTTGATGAAGAAATCATTAATTTTGTCGTTGATAAAATTATCGAAGAAACTGAAAATTCAGTTGAAGATACTGCTATTGATAAAGCGGAAGAGAAAGCCACTGAACCTTCTTCTATGGAAAAGGAAAATGCTCCTTCTGAAACTAAAGAAGAACCACCAAAAACAGTTGAAGAAGAAGTCATTAAAATTATCGCTACAGGCAGTTGCGGTCCTAATCTTAAATGGGGACTTTATGAGGACGGTGAACTTGTTATTACCGGCCGCGGTGGGATGTATGTTACACCATCTTGGCGCAATGTGCGGCAACACATCAAAAAAGTTACAATCGATTTTGGTGTAGGAAGTATCGGTGCTTCCGCTTTTAGTGAATGTAGTAATCTTGTCAGCGTATCTCTCCCTGATAGCATTGCAGTTATTGGCGGGCATGCATTTCAAAAATGCACCAGTCTTAAAAGTATTAATATTCCTAATAGCGTTACAAGTATCGGTGAGTCTGCATTTAATGGTTGTAATAGCCTTACAAGTATAAACATACCTGATAACGTTACTAGTATTGAGAGTTTAGTATTTGCTGATTGCACTGATCTTATAAATATAAACATGCCTGATAGCGTTACTAATATAGGCGATTTTGCATTTTTTAATTGTCAAAGCCTCACAAGTATAAACATACCTAATGGTGTTACAAGTATCGGTAAAGTTGTATTTTTTAATTGTCAAAGTCTTACAAGCATAAACATACCTAATGGCGTTACAAGTATTCGTGAGTCTGCATTCAATGGTTGTTATAATCTTGCAAGCATAAAAATATCTGACAATGTTACAACTATTGAAAAATGGGCATTTTGGGGTTGTCCACTCCTCAAAGAAATAATCATCCCTGCTAGTGTTACAACTATTGCTAAAGATACATTTTTTGAAGGATTGGGCTTGAAACGTATAAAAATATACAATCGGGACTTAAATGTCAAACGAATTGGAATTCCTGAAACAGCAACAATCATTGCGCCTAAAGGTTCACGCGCTCATAAATATGCCATGAAACACGGCAATCCGTTTGAAGAATTATAATCTTTTAATAAACATCGTCAAAAGCCATCTGTCACTCAACAGATGGCTTTTTTATATGCAAATAGACAAAATCCCCCGACTCTTTCGAGCCGGGGGTACGGTTTTCACCGATTGTTTTGACTTACTTGAAGATGCTGAATATCTTCTGGAAGAATTCCTTGATCTTCTGGAAGAATCTCTGGAACCAGTTGAGGGTTTCGCCAGCCTCGTCAACTGCATCATGATAGTCATCCGAACTACCGATGGTCTTGTTCCATGTTCCTGTCAACTCTTCCATTACCTTAGCAATACCGCAGTATACACAATATTCGTTTGAACCGAGAGCATCGAAGATATCTTCCCAAATCTTCTGGAGTTTCTGAACGTCACCGGAGAATGCGGTGTCGATTCTGATACCGATTCCGAAGATTTCGAACAATGATGCAACGATGATATCGGGTACATCATATTTCGTGCATACATCGAACATTGAGTTGATACCGTAAGCAAGTACTTGTTTTGCACCGCTTGAAAGCATGAATACATCTGCAAGCCAGTTAACAATTCCATCTCTGTTGTCCTGGTCACCAAACATTTCAAGCAACCATGTGAGAACAAGTGTAAGCGTATCGCCCTTATCGGATACAACGTATGTCTGTGTAAGCTTATTCGGAGTATCCTTACGAACCACAAACGGATCTGTCGGAACATTGTATGAGCCGGCTGCATATGAGCGAGCTGTGTCAACTTCCTTAGTTGATGAACCGCCCTGCTGTGCGAGTTTCAAGAAGTCGATTTCAGGAATCGTGATATTGAACTTTGCACCAAGTATATCAAGTCCGATATTGATATTGTGAAGCAGCTTGGAAATGTTAAGCATGCCGGCGATATCAATTCCATATGCCTGAGCAAATACATCAACGATTGCGAAGATAGGTGCAACGAGATTTCTTACTACAAGGTATACACCTTCGTTAGAAATGAAGTATGCAACATTCGGAAGTATCGTAAGAAGTGTGTCAACAGGTTTATCAAGGAGTTGGTCAGCGAAGATTGCGATCTTCTCAAGGATATAACCAAGAAGTTCTGAATCATCCTTTTCAACGCTTGCTTTGTATTCATCAAATGTCTTGATGTCCTTAGCTTCGATGCCGAATGCCTCAAGGAGCGGGATGATTGCATAATCATAGCCGTTTCCGCCGCCAAGCTTCAGAATGTCAAGGATGTTGAGTTCTTTGCCTTCGCCCATGAGGAGAAGTTCAAGAACACTGTTGAGCGGCTTGAGGATATCTGCAAGTGCTCTTGCGAAGCTCTTGATATCGCCGTCTTCAAATCCCCAGTTTGTTCCTGCAAATGAGCCAACGTCTGCCCATGTGCCGTTCTTATCAACTGCTTTCTTAAGGATATCTGCCGCCGGTTTAATGTTAACACCCTTCTTGTTGTTGTAATCTCTGTTGTCAATGAACTTCTTATAGAAGCTGCCAACAGTGAAGTCAAGGTCTGTGCCAACATCGTTATTTTCCGCAAAGCCGGCAAGTGCAACAAGTACATCGTTAACTGTTTCGCCGCCAAGTACAGGTACTAACAAATCAAGCAACTTGTTAAGTGATTCATTTGTGATAAAGTTCGTAGCAACAAGATCCTTAATTGAACCGAGGTTAGCCTTAACGAGAATATCAGTGATAAGTCCGTCAAGATTTTCTGCGATTATATCTGCGTTAGCCTCAGTAAGCAGTAAGTATGATGAATAATCAAAGTGCTGAGTCTTGATTCTTCTGTTCTGAATCGGTACATAGCTTACCTTACCGTTACCGAGAAGTGAAAGCAGTACGTCGATAATCTTTGCCGGATCCTTGATGATTGCGTCGATGATTGAATCAATCGGTTCGCCGAATCCGCCGTCCTGACCGAGTGCTTTAAGAATTGCATCAAGGTTATCCTTTGTGAGGATAGCTTCAAGAAGCGCTACGAAGCTGTCACCGCGGTCGCCGACTGCATTCTTGTAGTCACTGCCGTTATAGATGTCATACTTGGTATCAAGCTTAGAGTTACTCAGTTTAATCTTTGTTCCGTCAGCAGCTGCGCCCTTAGCCGCAATCTCAAGCCAGTTGAGGTTGAGATTCAAGCCGAGAGGTGCGCCGTTAACTTCAATGCCGCCAATTACGTTGCTGAGCAATGCATTGATGTCGCTGCCCTTAAGAGCAATTGCGATACCTGCATCAACACCCGGATGCGACTGACCAAGATAGGTCTTAACGATATCATTTTCTGTTCCGATGTTTGCAATGTTGATTGAGATTGAAATCGGGAACAGGCGATCAACTGCTTCGATGAGGTTGTTGACCGGAGCAAGAAGGTTTGCAACTATTGTTTCAACGCTGTCATTACCGATTACGTATGCAAGGTTTGCAATCAAGTCAAGTACGTTTGCAATCGGAGCGTTGAGTATTTCATCAACTCTTGTGAAGAGTGCATCGAGAACATACTTGAGTGTGCTGCCGTGGTTTGCCTTTACATATGCCTCATACTGAGCCTGAGTCAGAACGTTCTTGACGCCGAGCAACTCAAGGAGAGGAATTACTGCGTAGTTGTAACCGTTACCGCCGAGAACATTGATTTCATCGAATGCGGTGATCTTCTTGCCGTTGTGTGTTCCGTCTGCTTCGAAAGCTGCTCTCTCAGTTCCACCCATGAGCAGAAGTGCGAGAATATCATCAAGCGGAAGGAGCATATCACAAACAAGATTTACGAGGTCTGATGTTGTATTGATACCCCAATTGTAAGCTGTTGCTACTCTTGTTGTATTTCCATCAGCATCAGTTGTTTCTTCGCTGTGAGCTTCCCAAACATCAGCCCATGTCTTAGCATTGCCGATGTACAATCCAAGCTTACTGCCGAACTTAGCATCTGCGAATGCCTTCGGTGAGATGTCAAGGTTCTTAAGGTTTGTCAATTCATTTACATAACCCATTACCTGGTCAATTGTATCTGACGGCAAGCCTGCAAGAAGGTTGACAATTGTACTTACAAGCAGGTTAGCAATATCATCCTTAACAAAGAGCGGATATACGATATCGCCGAGAGTTTCAGCATCCTGACCAATGAGTGAGAGGACTGCCGGAATCAGACTGTCAATGTTTGAAAGTGCATCATTCAATTGAGCATGTGTCTGATCACTTGAATACTTAATATTGATCTTGTCGAGTTCAGGTACTTTGTATGCTTTGTATTCAACAAGATACTTATTGAGCAGCTTAAGAATTACTGCCACAAGGTCTTCTTCTCTGCCTGCAAGTGAGATGATAATCTGTCCGAGATCACCGTTCGGATCCTGGTTCAGAAGCTGGCAAAGGATTTCAAGGAAGTCCTTATTGAGTACTGTTGCAAGGACATACATGATTGCGTCGTCCTTCTCAGTGTGCCAGTCTATAACATCTTCACCAACTCTGAGATTGCCTATCGGGTCGTCAATTCTGATTGCCGCCTTGGCAAGATTTACAAAGAAGTCAGCAGGAAGAGCGTTGAGAACATAAATCTGATTTCCTTCATCGTCAGTGATTTCAATCTCACCGAGGAATCCGTTAATAAGGTTAATGAGGTTTGCACCCTGGTTGTCGGCAATATTGATGATATCTGTAAGTCCAAGGTTGATGAAACTCTTAAGGAGATCGTCAATCTGTTCTCTTGAGATTACACTGTCAAGTGCATCAAGGATGCCGAGTACAGGAGCAACAAGGTTGTTGATTGCAACTGAAACATCATTGTTTGCAATGAAGAAGCTGAGATTTGCAACAACCGTGATGATTGTTGAGAACGGAGCCTTTTCAAGTTCTTCAACAAGTTTGAATACATACTCAACAATGTTGCCGATTGCTTCGTTTGCAGTGTCTGCTGCCTTTTCTTCAGCGCCAAGTTCTTTAAGTCCAAGACCTTTAAGGATGAGCGGAAGAAGTGACTTATTGTATGCATCGCCTGCTGTAAGTGTAAGCAATTCGTTACCTTCAACCGAGAGTTCAAGGTTCTTACCTGTGAGCAAGAATGCAAGGATGTTTTCAAGCGGAAGGAGCATGTCAAGAACATCGCCGATAAAGCCGTCCTTCGAGCCCGCATTTGTGAATATCGGATCAATTGTTACATTACCGTCAGCATCAGTATTCTGATGTGCCTTAAGAACGTCTGCCCATGTCACACCGACTTCTGCGTCTGCAGGCGTTACATTTACATACTTCTTGAGAGCCTTATTGCCGCTGGTTTCTGCAAATGCTGTTGGAGCAAGGTTGACACCGATGAGTGAATCAATTGTTGATGCAAGGTCAGCTGTGAGGAATCCTGCAAGAGCGTTAACAATTGCTGAAGTGATCGTTGCCATCATGTCATTGGTGAATACCATTGAACCGAGGAGATAATCAACAATATTTTCAAGAGTTACTGCCTTGCCGTCCTTCTCAAGACCTGCTGCAAGTTTATCAATGAAGCTTTGTTCTGCTTCAGGTTTAGTCGTGTCTGCAAGCATATCAATGATAACAGGTACTGCTGCGAGTACGATCTTATCAAGGCTCTTGATTGCATTATCAAGACCATCTACGTTGTAATCAATTGTTCCGAGGAACTTGAAGACGAAGTCAAGGTTATTAACTTCATAGCCGCCAGTGAGAACAAGGATTACTGCTGCAACAAGATTCTTAATTGAGTTCGGATCGCTGAGAATGTCGTTAACAAGCTTCTTGATTGACTCAGGAAGTTCTGCACCTGCAAGCAATCCATCAACAAGATCCTTGATGTTCTTACAGTTATCTCTTGTGAGAACTGCATCGAGAATTGTTACCAAAGCGTCCGCAGCATCGCCTGAGATATTCTTAAGTTCCTTACCGTCGTCACATTCGCCATAGGTATAAGCCTGAGCCGTACCGATATAAGCAATTGTTCCGTCAGCGTTTGTCTTAGCCATCTTAGCTGCCAGCTTGTTCCAATCAAGGTCAAGGCTGAGGCTGAGTTTTGTGCCGTTGATATTGATATCACTGATAAATCCGTTGATGAAGTCGCTGAGAGCCTTACCGGAAACATTGATTGAAATACCTGCCGGTACATCCTTATGGTCAGTACCGAGATACGTCTTAACAATGTCCTTTGTATCCTTAACAGCAAGGTCAATGCTGATTGCTATCGGATACAAATTATCAACTGCTTTGAGTAACTCGTTAACCGGTGCGAGAAGGTTTTCAGCTATGTTGCTGATGCCGTCTGAACCGATGAAGTAGAAGATGTTTGCTACTCTTGAAAGAATCTGTTCAACCGGTGATGCAAGGATTGCGTCGATTTCGTTGAAGAGAACATCAAGAATATATTTGAGTGATGAACCATCTTCTTTAACTCTTGCATCATAGTCTGCCTGTGAAAGCGGTGCAACACCGAATGCTTCAAGCAGCGGGATGATTGCGTAGTTGTAGCCATAGCCACCGTTAATTCTGATGTCAGCGCGTTCGCCTGACTTATCTTCTATTGCGATGATCTGTTTACCGCTGAGAAGTACCTGGAAGACTACATCGAACGGAGCGAGAAGGTCACAAACAAGGTTTGCAAGGTCGCCCTTTGTATTGACTTTCCAGTCATATACACTATGCATTTCCATCTTCTGTTCAGTTGTGCTGTAAATCGGAGTTTTACCATCCTCTTCATAGAGCGGTTTACCGTCAGTACCAACTGCCTGTATCATTACGCGTGTAAGGTCATAGGTTACGGCATTTGCACCTTCGCCGATTGTTACGGTTGTTTCATTGTCTTTTTCACTATAGTAGTTGACCAGCTTCTCTTCTTCGCCTTCCTTAGCAGTGTTGTAAGTATATACATACTGCAAGTACTGACTTTCAACATCTTTCCATGTCTTTGCATCACCGATGAAGTTCTTCAACTCACTGCCGAACTTATCATTAAATGCGGTCGGTGCAATACTTGAAATACCGAGATTTGTAAGTTCATTTACATATCCGAGGATTGCGTCGATATCAAGACCGGAAAGAACCGGAACAAGAAGATTCATTATCATGTTTGGAAGGTCTGCGCCTGAGATAAGACCATCAATAAGGTCTTCGAGGTTGCCAACACCGAGGATACCGAGGACACTTACAAGCAACGGATCAAGTGTCTTGATAGCAGCTGTTGTATTTGTCTTGTCGAGTCCGCCGAAGTATGGTGCGTTTTCAGGTTCAAGATCTGCCTGCTTGATTCTCTTATAAGAAACTGTGTAATTTTCAAGGAGCATAAGGAGAATGTCTGCAAGAGAATTTTCCTTGCCTGCCATCGACAGGAGTGTTTCGCCGATTCCTTCTGATGTATCAAGTCCAACCATCTTGAAGAGAGTCTTAAGGAAGTTTTCGTTAAGTACTGTTGAAAGTACGTACATCAATACTTCTGCTGTGTCAACATGCCATTTTTCTGCATCGTCGCCAACCTGTGCGCCTTCCGGCAGGTCATTACGGATTGCATACTGAGCAAGTTTTTCGAAGAAGTCATCAGGAAGTGCGTTGATTGTGTAAACCTCATTACCATTCTGATCCTTAACAATGAAGCCCTTGAGCAGATCATTGATGAGGTTAACAAGTTTTTCACCCTTATTATTGCCGATTTCAATAATATCTGTAAGTCCAAGACCGATTAAGCCCTTAAGCAGAGAGTCGATCTGATCTCTTGAGATAAGTGAAGATGCACGATCTACTATTCCGAGAATCGGAGCAGTGAGGTTCTTAATAAGGTTTTCAACATTGTTGTTAGCAATGAAGTAGCTGAGGTTACCGACAACTTTAAGAACTGTTGTAATCGGTGCTTCACAGATTGCATTAACAATTACGAATACATAGTCAACGATGTTGCTTAATGCTTCTGTTCCTGTTGATGCAGATTTGAGTGTACCGCCGAGGTCTTCAAGACCGAGCGCTTTCATGAGCGGGTTGATTGCATTCTTATAGCCTTCGCCGCCGTTGAGTTTGATGCCGGGGATTTCGAATTCAAGGTCTGTACCCATGAGTACGAATGAAAGAACTTTTTCAAGCGGTGAGATTACCTGGATAAGTTTTGAAATGAAGCTATCCTTATCTGTTACACCCCAATTAAATTCTTTGAGTTCGTAAACGGTGGTTTCCTTGCCATCCTTGAATTCAGTCTTTTCTACTGCACGTGCAGCAAGAACATCTGCCCATGTTTCAGCATCTCCGACGAACTTAACAAATTTATTTGTCTTTGTTCCGCTCTTAAGTGTTGCCTTAGCAAATGCCTGCGGTGCAAAGTCAATGCCGAGGAGATCATTGATTGTCTTTGTGAGGTCCGCAGTAAGCATATTTGCCATTGTCGGAAGAACTGCTATGATAAGTTTTTCAAATGTTTCCTCAGTAAATACCTTTTCTGAAAGGAACCAGTCAACAATACCGTCAAGCGTCGGGTTATCCTTAATACCGGAAGCAATCTGTTCGAGGATTCCCCAATCTGCTTCGTCCTTGCTGGTGTCGGCAAGCATTGCAATAATCTGCGGAACTGCTCTGCCAACCATCTTATCAAACTTAGTAATTGCTGAGTTAAGACCGGTCATGTTGTCGTACTCGGAGGTAAGAGCCTTAAGTACTTTGTATACGAATTCACCGTCATCGATTACATCGTATTCACCTGTAAGAATGAGAACAACAATACCGATAAGTTTTTCAATTGCATCCGGATCGTTGAGAACATCATTGATAATGTCTGCAATCTTCGGATCAAGATCTGATGGAATAAGTGACTTGATAAGTTTTGCAATACCCTCAGTGTTATCCTGAGTAAGAATTACCTGGAGAAGTGCTACAAATGTATCAACCTTGTCGCCCACGATATTGATGTAGTCGCTATCAGTTGCATTTGTTATTGAGCCGATTGTATAAACCTGTTTTGTTTCAACTGTTACAACACGTTTACCTTCCGGATCAGTTGTGTCTGCTTTTGCCATCATTGCGGCAATCTTATTCCAATCAAGGTCAAGTGAAAGTTTGATTTCTGTGTCGCCAATCTTGATAGAACTGATGAGTGAGTTAATAAGTTCTGAAAGTTTTGCTGCCTTAACATCAATTGTGATACCGGCTGCAACCCCCGGATGTTCTTCACCGAGATAGGTTGCAATGATCTTACCGTCAGTCTTACCAACTTCATCAAGGTCAATTGTAATTGCGAGCGGGAATACGTCGTCTACTTCTTCAATCAGGATATTAACCGGAGCAAGGAGGTTTGCAGCGATTGTGTTGATACCGTCTGAACCAATGAAGTAGAAGAGATTTGCGAGTTTTTCAAGAAGTGTTTGAACCGGAGCGTCAAGAAGGTCAGTTACAAACTTAACGATCGTGTCAAGGATGTATTTGATTGATGAACCTTCAGCCTCAACTCTTGCATCATAATCTTCCTGTGTGAGCGGTGAAACACCAAATGCTTCAAGAAGCGGAATGATTGCATAGTTGTAGCCGTTGCCGCCATAGATTCTTATATCGTCGCCGCGCTTTCCGTCTTCCTTGGTATCCTCGAGAACGATAATCTGATCGCCTGCAAGGATAACTTTGAAGATGATGTCGAGCGGTGCAAGAATATCACTTGCGAGATTTACAATTGCGTTAAGATCATTGAGTTTCCAATCGAATGTGCTGTGCATTTTCTTAACACGAGTTGTATTATCTTCTTCAAAAACAGGTGTGAGTGTGTATATCTCAGTGCCGACTTTGATTGTTGTTTCATCAGCATTTTTACTATAATACTCAACAACGTTCGGTTTGTCAGCGTCTGTTGAAGTATTGTAAGTGTAGACATACTGTGCATATTTTGTTTCGACTTCTTTCCATGTCTTTGCATTGCCGATGAAGTTCTTCAGTTCACTGCCGAACTTATCACTCTTTGCAAATGCTTCAGGTGAAATGTCGAGTTTGATGTTAGTAAGTTTTGCAACGTAATCGAGGATTGCGTCAATATCAAGACTTGCAAGAACCGGAACAAGCATATTCATGATGAGGTTGCCGAGATCTGCATCCTTGAGGAGGTTATTGATGAGTGATTCAAGCGAAGAACCGTCACCCATAACCAAGCCGAGAACTGCCGGGATGAGTCCGTCAATAGCTGCAAGCGCCTTTTCGATGTTTTCATCTGTAAGCGGATCTTTCGGTGTAACATCAATCTTTGTGATTGGCTGTTGCTTAATCTTGCTGTATTTAACAGCGTATTCTGTAAGAAGCATGATGATGATATCAACAACTTCATCCTGCTTACCTGCGAGTCCCTTAATGACTGCGCCAACACCCTGTGTTGAATCCATCTTAGCGATTGAGCAGATGAGATCAAGAAGGCTATCTGAGAATACAGTCTTAAGCAAATACATCAGAACGTCAGTTGAATCAACATCCCAATCGTTTGTAACTTCGCCTTCGGTTGTTGTGTCATGAACCTTAACTGCATACTTGCTAAGGTCAACGAAGAGATTTTCATCAAGAACGTTAGTAATGAATGTTTCGCCGTCAGGACCTACAAGTTTCAGGTTAGCGATAGTGTTATTGATGAGAGTAACAAGCTTTTCGCCGTGTTCACCAGCAATACCTGTGATGTCGTTGAGTCCGATGCCCAAATAGTTCTTCATGATTGCGCTGATGTCATCGAGTGATACGATACCGTCAACAACTTTGAGAAGACTTGTGATCGGGCTGATTAGACTGTTGAGTGTTGTTTCAACACCGTTGTTTGCAATGAAGAACGATGCAGAACCGAGAACTTTAAGAATTGTTTGAAGCGGAGCCTTTTCGATGTCTTCAACAAGACCGAAGATGCCATTGATAACTTCTTTAAGCATATCGTTTGCCGTTGCAAGCTGGTTGCCTGATTTAAGACCGTTAATACCAAGTGCTTTACCAAGCGGAACGATTGCGTTATCATAGCTGTTTGCACCCTTAAGCTTGAGTCCGTCAACAAGAATTGTGATATCCTTGCCTCTGAACAGGAAGTCAAGTAAGCTACCGAATACTGCTGTGAGTTCATAAACTACTGACAGGAAACTATCCTTGTCATTTACGCCCCATGTGTATTCGAGAACAACCTTGGTTGTCTGATCCTTAGCGTAACCGGTTACATTACCGTCAGCATCCTTTATCTCTGCGAATACCGGGGTAAGTGCATATTGGGTTCCGTCAATTTCAATTTCGGTTTCACCCTTCTTACCGTAGTAAGTTGCCTTAATGGGTTCATCCTTATCATTCTTTTCACCGGTTTCATAGGTGTACTCGTATTTGGTGTTTGCCTTTGCGAGTTCTGTCCATGTCGGCATATTGCCCTTATCATCAGCAAAGCTGTTGATGAATGCTGCAATCTTCCCATCGCTATTTGCTGCTGAAACAGCTGCGATTCCTGCCGGTGTAAGGTCAATGTTAACTATCTGCTTAACAATGCCTGAAATCGTGTCGAGTGTGCTTGCATCAAGACCGCCGAGCAGACCTACAAGAAGTCCCATAATTGTGTTGAGCATATCGTCGTTGAATACCATATCATTAAGTACATAGTTAACGATATTTTCAAGTGTAGCTTTCTTGTCTTGAGCATTAAGTCCGTCATAGATGTCCTTAATGAGTGTAATCGGTTCATCCATACCTGCAAGAATTTCGATTACCTGCGGAACCGCATTACCTAGAATCTTATCAAGTTTTGCGATTGCTGATGCAACGGTTGACTTACGTTCACCTGTTTCATCCTTGTAATCATATGACTCAGAACCGAGATACTTATAGAGCATCTGAATGTTTTTAACATCAATACCGCCGTTGAGAAGTTTGATGATTGCGTCAACGAGAAGTGACGGATTGTCAATAGCTTTATTAATGATGTCTGTAAGTTCTTCCGGAAGTGTTGACAGGTCAACATTGAGCATCTTAAGAACTGCATCAATGTTTTCCGGTGTGAGGATCATTTCAGTAAGTCCGATGAGTGTATCAGCCGGATCGCCTGAGATGTTGTGTCCCGGTGTGCCTGTGCATGCATCCCAAAGTTTGTCAACAGCAGAATCCTTGATAATGATCTTGCCGTCAGCATCTGTTGCTGCTGCAAACTTAGCAATTTCAAGAGTGTTGAATTCGATATCAAGGCCGCTTGCATATGTCTTGATAACAATGTTAACAAAGTTTTCAAGTGACAATGCATCAAGGTCTATCTTAACACCGATGTCAGCATGATTTTTCTTAACATCGCTGCCCATATAGAAGTTGAGAACTTCTTTATCGCTTTCAACGATACCTCTGAGATCAACTGTAATTGAAATCGGAAGTACACCTGAGATAGCTTTGAGCAATTCGCTTATTGGAGCGATGAGGTTAGATATAATCTTTGTCAGACCATCCTTACTTACGGTGTATGCAAGATTTGCAATAAGACCGAGGATGAAGGTTATCGGCTCTTCAATGACTGTGTTAACCTTGCTGAGAAGAGCATTGAGGATATAGCCGAGTGTACCCTGTGTCTTGATAGTTTCTTCATAAGCATGCTGGTCTATAGCATCAATTCCCAATGTTTCAAGAAGAGGAATAATTGCATAGTTGTAACCGCTGCCGCCCATGATATTGATTTCTTTGAATGCACCGAGTGAGTCACCATATTGACCATTTGTTGCAAAGTCATATGTGCCGCCTGCGAGAATGAGTTCAAGAATCGGATCAAACGGCTTGAGGAGATTTGTAATAATTTCAACAAGCTTTTCTGACTTAGCGTTAAGAGATGCTGTCTTATTAGCTGCACCTTCGCCTGCAGCACTAACACCCCATGCATAGTCACAGATTATATCCGTTACACGTGCGTCATTCTTTTCGTCACGAACAAGATCATATTCTTTGTCGCCAACTTTAATAGTTTTCTTATCATCAACATTATATGAAACTGTTGTGACGATATCTTCACCATTATCATCTGTTCCGGTTACATAAGTGTAAGCATAGCTGAAGAGTTTTGAAAGTTCAACTTTCTTTCCGTCAATTTCGGCTTCAGTCAAATCAGCTTCAGTTGAATAATACTCAACTTTGTTAGGATTGCCCTTAGCGTCTTCGCCATCCACATAAGTGTAACCATACTTAGTATACTGATCTGCAACTTCTTTCCATGTCTTTGCATCGCCGATGAATTCTGCGAATTCGTCAGAAAGTGTTGCATAGTATTCAGGTGAAATCTGGATGTCTATTCCGATGATATCTTTGACATAACCGAGAACTGTTTCAATTGTGTCGAACAGCTTGCTGTCAAGACCGCCGAGCAGGCCAATAAGAAGACCAATTAGCGCATTAACGATATCATCTGTATAGAGATAATTTGAAAGCAGTTCGTCAAGTGTGCCGACACCTAACATATTAGTAACTGCACCGATGAGTGAATCAAGAGTAGCAATCGCATTGGTTGTTTCATCTTTAGTTACAGTACGTTTGCTGTAGTCAATTACTGTCTTTGTAAGTGTTGTGAGATCTCTGTCTTCAATTGCAAGATATCCAACAAGATATTTGTTGAAGAGTTTGATGAGAATGTTTACAACATTGCTTACTGCGTCAGTTCCTGTAATACTTTTAACGATATCCTTAAGGATTCCGTCGAGTGTGTCAGCGTCAACAAGCTTACCGAGTACATCGCCGCCGCGAATGAAGTCAAGCAGTCCTGTGAGGAAGTATTTATCTTCACCGACAATTGTTGTTATCTTTCCGCCGAGAATCTTATCTGCATCAAGTTTATCGCCGTTAGCGTCAACATAGTTACCCTGACTGTCAACGAGTGCACTGTCAGCAGTTGTTCTCTTGCTGTCGATAGTCTTGAATTCACCCATTCTGCCTGCAAGGTCGAAGAGCATATCAACTGTAATTTCAATGCCTGTGCTTGCAAGAAGATTGTTAATTGTTGCGAGAAGTCCTTTTTCACCTTCAAGCTTAAGAATATCAAGCTGGATTCTGATGCCGTTCTGCTTATAGAGCGGATCGGTCATTGCCAAGATTGAGTTTACAAGCTGGAGGATTGCATCAACAAGGTTATACAAACCATCATTTGCAAGGAAGTATACAAGTGATGCAAGGTTGTGTGAAAGGAACTGAATCGGCTGAGTTGTAAGATCGTCAACGATCATGAATACAACATCAACAACATATTTGAGCATTACATCAATGCTTGTGATTTCATTGAATTCCTTAACTGAAAGGATATCATCCTTGTGTGCTTCGCTCTGCGGAATTCCGAGTGCATCGAGAAGCGGCATAAGTGCCTGATCATAACCGTTTACACCGCGGATTTCAACATAACCGCTGCCAAGTTCAGTGCCGTCACGGCTGTCATCATCAGCATCAACCGGCTTATATGTGCCGTCAGCTGATCTGAACAAGGTGAGTGTCTTGCCCTGAAGAACAACCTGGAGCACTTCAAAGAGCGGGTTAAGGAGAGCTGCAAGAGCCGAAACAAATGTGTCCTTATCTTTTACACCGAAGTCAGCTACAAGTTGAAGTTCAGATTTCTGAACGTCCTTATCAGCAACACGTGTAAGAGCATATGTCTTGTCGCCGTCCTTGTATTCTGTTTCGTTATCTTTATCCTTGAATACAGTTACTGTTACGTCTTTATCGTCAGCATCCTTAGTTACATATGTGTAAGCATACTGCATAACTTTGGTGAGTTCAACGTTTTCACCGTCAATATTTGCATTGTCAAGGTTCTTAGCACCGAAGTAGGTGACTGTTGTTTCGTTTTCTTCCGCATCTGTAGTTGTGTAGGTGTATTCATAAGATGTGTTGTTTGCAACAACGTCTTTCCATGTCTTTGCATCTCCGATAATATCTTTGAATGCCTTAACACGAACATCGTTTTCGTCATAGCTGTCTACGATCTTTGCAAGGTAACCCTGCGGTGTGAGATCGATACCTACTGCTGCAACTATCGGAAGAATTGTGTTGATAATATCCTGGCTGCCAAGGAGGTTGACAACAAGTGATACGAGTGAGTTAACAACATCATTTGAGAATGCAAGATCACCAAGCAATGCATATACAAAACCATTGAGTGATGCCTTTTCATTTTCACCGAGCGCCTCTGTATAACTTTCAACTGCTGAAACTATAGTCTTAACGATATCTGTTTCATTTGTTGCAAGTGCATCCTTAAGAATCGGAAGAAGAACAGGAATTGCCTCGCTGATTACTGTGTCAAGTTTGCCCGGAATCTTAACAACTTCATTTTTCTGCTCTTGTGAAAGTTTGTCATAAGCATCATGGTTAGTTTCAATATACTTACCGTTGAGTTTAGCATAACTTACTTCATAGCCTTCGAAGAGAGCCGTGATAATGTTAGAAACGATGAGTCCGTTAAGTCCGCCGTCCTTACCGCTGTTATCGATAAGGTTGTTGATAACACCTGAAATGATGTTTGTATCATCTGTCAAATCTGCCTTAGCAAGATCTGCAATTACTCTGAGAAGGTCTTCAGAAAGAACTGCATCAAGAAGGAATACAAGTGAATCTGCGATATCAACTGAGAAGTGATCAACAACATAGCGGCTTTCAATAATGTCAGCTCTAATATTATTGTAGTTGTAATCGTCAGCGGCAATCTTAACGATATTGCCCTGTGCATCCTGATACCAGTAATACCATTTTGAATCCTTATTGTGTGAACTTACTGTGATTGTGTGCTCAGCATATGATTCGAATACATCCTCAGGAAGAATCTGGATAATACCTGCTTCTTCGCCGTTTTCCGAATTCTTGATGAGCAGACCTCCAACAAGTTCGTTAACAATTCTTACAAGGTTTGAACCGTTTTCACCGGCAATACCTGTAATTTCATCAATTGTATAAGTCTTATAGGTTTCAACTGTACCGTCTTCATTTTCCTTTGTTACCTCTTTACCTGATTCCGGCGGCATGTAGTTGCCGATGATCGGGCTGAGGTTCTTACCGATGAGATCTTCAATAAGAGAGCCAACAATCGGTGAAGCAAGGTCGAGGAGTGAAAGGACAGGTGAAAGAAGATTGTTGAGTACAAGCTGGATACCGTTACTTGCAATGAAGTATGAAAGTGACGGAAGAAGAGTGAGCAAGAACTCAATAGGTTTGTCACACAATGTATCAACAGCGAGGAAGATTGCATCTGTGATTGCTGTGAGTGTCATTGCACCGCTTGATTTGTTATAAATCTCAGGAGCCACAAGAACTGTTGAATCAATCTGATCAAGTCCAAGACCGCGGAGCAACGGATAAATTGCGTTTTCATATCCTTCATTACCTTTGAGGGTGAGAACTGCATTTGAGTTATTTTCATCTTTAAGGATACCGATGTCGTCGCCGCGAAGCAAGAAGTTGAGAATTGGTTCGAGCGGTGTTACAACACCTGCAATGATATCAATGAATGCATCTTTCTTGGCCTCAAAGCCGCTGGCTGAATCAATACCCCAGTTATAAGCATTTTCATCAGCGTTGCGATAGTTAACAACTGTGCGTCTTACCTTTGTTGTATTGCCGTCGGCATCTTCAACAGTTGCTGCTTTCGGGATACCATTAGCTTCATCTTTCCAAAGGAGATTTCCGTCTTCATCCTTTGCCTGTTCATATGCGAACCATGTCTTACCGTCTACACCTTCAACAGCTGTTCCGCCAAGGTCAGCATCCTTGCTGTACATTGAAACGGTTTCATATGAATAGGTTATAACTTCTTCGCCATTGTCATTAGTGGTCTTGTTCTCTGTTACTACATTATAAATGTATTCATAATATTCATAGTAGTCAGCAATGTCAGACCATGTAACAACATGTTCGGCTGTAGTTTCATTACCGTCTTCATCAAGAACAGGAGCGCCGTTTTCATCGAGAACCTTATCAGTCTTCGGAGCAGCAGCTATAGCTTCATTGAGATATGCCGCAAGAGCTGTTGACGATGTCTTTTCAGCGAATCCTGCCGGGGTAAGGTCGATACCAACAATGTTATCAACAAGAGGAAGTACTGTTGAAAGTGTTGCACCGAGATCATCGCTGCCAAGAAGACCTACAAGTAGACCTGTGATTGTGCTCATCATCTGATCATTGAATGCATATGCTTCAAGAATCTCATGAACAAGGTCTTTAAGGCTCTGGCCGTTATAGCCGCCAATCTTATTGAGAAGAGCTGCGAATGTTTCGTTTTCTTCAAGAAGCGGAATGAGTCCCGGAATTGCGTTCATAACTGAACCGTCAAACTTCTTGATTGCGCGTCTGAGTTTACGTTGTGAGAATGCTGTGCCGGATACATACTCATTATAGATATAATCTACCTTTTCAAATGAGAGATACTCCATGAGCATTGTTTCAACGTCATATTCGTTGAAGTACTTGAGAAGTACTTTAATGAGAACATATTTATTTTCCGGACCTGTGATAGCTGCGAGAATTGTGTCAATTGTGCCTTCTGTGTTAACACCGAACGAGTTAAGAAGGTTCTTGATCATATCGCCGCCGAGAATTGTTTCACAGATAATCTGGATAATGGTGTCTGCACGGTTTGCAGTTACACCCTTAACAGTACGTGTACCATTCTGATGTGTTTCTGCACCGAAGTAGCGAACAGTTTCAACGTCGCCGATTGTGCAACATTTTGCAATGATCATCTTGAACAGACCGTGAATATCAAATCCGAGGTCGATTGTGGTATTCTTATCAGCTTCGGTCTTTGCAATTGCTTTTGCAAGAAGATTTTCAAGACCATCAGCTGTAAGGAATGCATTGATAAGACCATAGAGATCTGAAATGGGTTCAAGATCAAGCGGTACCATTACTTTATCATTGATAAGATCAGTAATAAGTCCGTAGATGTCAAGTGCAACAAATTCTTTGCCTTCTGCCTTAACTTTCTTCGCAGTAATGTCGTTAACCATATCAACAAGAGTGATTGCCGGAGCAATGAATTGCTCAATACCCTGTGCAAGACCCTCAGAGTAGATATAGAACATCAGTTGCGGAAGTGCATCAACGATTGTTTGAATCGGTGATGTAACAATCATTGTGATGATTGAGTTGATGTCAGCAATAACCTTATCAACAAATTCACCATCATCAAGATCTTTAAGTGAATTCTTGTCGGTTACACCAGGAACACCGAATACCTCGAAGAGAGGAACAATGAATCTGTCGTAGCCGTCACCTGCTGTAATTGTGATACCATCAAGAAGAACGAGGTTGTCTTCTGTGAGGAGCAATCTGAGAACAGGAGCAAACGGAGTAAGGATATCGCCGAGAAGTGCGAGAACATCGTTATAAGACTTGATGCCGAAGCTATCAGCATTTTCAAGCTTAACTTCATACTGATATTCATATACAATACCGTTGGCATCTGTCTTAACAACATATGCACCTTCGATTACATCACCTGTGCCTGCTGATGTGTAATAAGTTGTTTCGCCAACCTTAACAGTTGCACTGTCTGTTGTTGCAGGAACTTTATTACCGTCCTCATCAAGTACATATACGGGAGCAGCAGTGTTATAGATGTAGCCATCCTTATCCTGAGCAGGAACAATCGGGTCACCGTTTTCATCCTTAGTTGCTGTTTCTGCATCATACTTAACCTTTACTTTATGTGCTTCATAAGCGTCAGCCCATGTGTCACAATCTTTGAAGTATTCAGCAAATGCCGGAGATGCTTGTTTGAAGTATGCAAGTGTAACATCAACACCGGGAGCAATTTCTTTGATAAGCGGAAGAATTGTTCCGATTGTTTCGTTTCCGCCAAGAAGGTTAACAAGCAGTGCAACGATTGTTGTTGCATAACCTTCCTTGATAACTTCTTTACCATCAACTGTTTCAGTGCTGTCAGCGAGCAGTCCGACAACAAGGTTGTGAACAATGTCTTCCATTGATGTGCCTTCAAGCTTGATTGAGCCGAGTGCACCTTCCGGGAGGAAGTTCATAACTGCCGGAACAATTGCTGAAACAAGTGAGTCAAGGTCTTCAGGAAGTTTTTCAAGCTGTGTCTTGTCAATACCGATTTCTTCATAATCAATCGGTGTTGCATGTTCGAATTCTGTGTAATCCTTATCTGTTCTAAGCGGATTATATTCAACCTTATACCATGAAAGGAGATCGATAACGAGTCTTTCAACTGCTGTTGCATCTTCAAATACACCGAAGAGAAGTACTGTAAGCAGATAGTTCTGATCTTCCTCTGTAAGGTCTGCCATCTGGCTGAAGTCAGCACCGATAAGACCGCCTACGAGATCGCGAACACCGTCATTGAATACTACCCAGTCAAGTACTTTGAGAAGTACTGTTTCACGGTCAACAGTATACTGTGCAGCTTCAATTCTATCAATTGTACCACTGCGTCTGTCGTCATTGATTGTTACTTCAAGAACATAGCTTGCAGGAAGACCGTCATGTTCGGGCAACCATGCGCATGAAGCAAGGTCTGTGAAGAGTGTATCACTTACGATTGATGAAAGTGCAACTCCGTTAATCTGGACGTTTGCAATAATATCGAAAATGATATCAACAAACTTGAAGTCAGCATCATGTGCTTCTTCTTTTTGCGGTTCGAGTTCATCATTAAGTGCAGGAGCAACTGCATTTTGCATGAATGACTCTGTGAGAGTTGTTGAACCATCAGAAATGCCTGTTTCATTTTCTTCAATAATGTTAAGTGCATATGCTGCAATCATTGCAACCGGGGCTGCCTGCATTGACGGATCGTCATAGCTGACAGTTGAAGCACCGGCTTCAGCATTTGAAGATTTAACAAGATTTCTAAGCATATCCTTGAGCATCTTAAGAAGATCAATGTTATAAATTACGCTGATCTTTTCAGTAATTGTAGTTACCGGAGCAAGAAGATTTTCAAGAATAACATCAAGTCCATCACTTTCAATAAAGTGAGCAAGATACGGGAGAATTGTTGCGATTGTTGAAATAGGTCTGTCGCAGAGTGAATCAACAAATGCGAAGATTGCATCTGTAAGTGTGGTGATGAGAAGTTTAAGATTGTCATCATCATTTCCTCTTACACCGTCTGCGCCATAAACAGCCTCATCAAACTTTTCATATGTGTCATAGAAAGTTGTCAGATACGGAACTGCGTTGCCGTCTGCGTCTTTCTTAGCATAGTTGAGTTTGCTGATTGCAAGGGCATTGAAGAGCGGAAGAATAACACCGTCATATCCCTTGAGTCCGCGGATGTTGACTTTTTCATAAATTGTGAGGTTTCCGCCGGTGAGAAGAACTTCGAAGATGCTTGCAAGCGGCTTAATGAGTGACCATACTGTGTTGATAAACTCTTCACGATTTGTGATGTTCCATGTTGCATGGATACGAGCTGATTTTTCACGTGTGGTTGAGTAAGTCGGGATCGTCTGATCTTCATCTTCCCAAAGTGCGTTGCCATCCTTATCTGTTGCCTGCTTGTAAACCGGAGTTACTGCATGGCCGTCGATTTCTGTTTCGTTTTCGTTTTTGCTATAAAGATTTACAGTGTTTTCACCGTCTTTATAACTGTAAACGAATTCAAGGTTAGCATTTGCAACCTGACTCCATTTTTTAGCATCGCCGATAATGTCCTTAAGAGCCGGAACGTTATTAGCGAATGTTTGCGGAGTAAGTGAGTAGCCTGCGCCTTCAAGAATACTAACAATGATGTTAACCATTTGTGACATGCTGTCTGAGCCAAGAGCATTGACAAGCATGCTCATCAAACTGTTGAGTGTTTCATCCTTGTAAAGGAAATTCTTAAGAAGTGCGTCAACAGCTGCTTTGAGTGTAATATCATCGTTTGCGGTAAGACCAATCTTAGCAAGAAGACCTGTTTCATCTTTATCAGGTGTTGCAGGATCATCCTGTGTTGTAAGCTGCTCTTTGAAGAGGTTGAGAATTGTACCTACAAGTTTATCGAGGTTATCGATTGCAGCAGATGTCTTGATACGTGAAAGTTCAGAAACATCTTCGCCCTTCTGGACTGCTTCGATAATATCGTCTTCGGTGTAACCTGCATCTTCATAGAATTCAGCATGAGTTTCTCTTTCGATTGGTGTGTAGTTTACTTTGATCTGATCTTTAACATTATAAGTTGTTAAAAGATCTACGATAACTTCAACAAGTACATCCGGGTTGTTGAATACGTTTGTGATAATCTGATCAAGAAGTTCAGCATCGTCACCGTTTTCATCTGAAATGTCATATCCGAGAACTCCGCCGAGCACCTCTTTAAGTGTTGTGTTCTGGAATGCGAAATCGAGGATAAACATCAGAATTTCTGCTTTGCTTACTTTAACCTGACCCTTGTTGTCGATTGCAACGCGTTCGCCGCCTTCAATCGGATCGCCGAGAGCAGCAATTGACTTGAAGAAATTCTTAACAGCATCACCGCGAACCTTGCGTGCTTCATCAGTCTTTTCTTCAGCTATGAAAGCTTTAGCTTCTGCTTCTGCATCGGGGTCGAGGAATAGAACAAGGCTGTGCATATATTCTGCTTTGTTTTCTTCTGTGATTTCAACATCTTTCGGAGCAAGAATACCTGAAAGGTCGAATTCAATTGAACCAATGAATGAAAGAAGTGAATCAGTAAATGATTTTGCTTCAATTTCATTAACGATAACGTCGCCTGTTTCCTCGTCAACTGTTACATAACTCTGCAAAGCTTCCTGGAATGATTCCCATGAACCTGTAGCAAGCATATCAACAAGACCTGCACCAAGTGCATTAAGGTCGAGGTTAATAATTTCCTTAAGTCTGTCTGTGAGTGTTGTAATCGGAATGAGGAGGTTAGAAACCAATGTGGTCAGACCGTCGCCGTAGATAAAGTAGGCGAGTGTCGGAAGAGCTGTTGAAAGTGTTGAAACCGGGCAGGTGAGAAGAATCTCAAGGAAGTTGAATACGTAGTTAATGATAATCTTAACTGCGTCGCCCATGCCATCTTTATCAAGCTTTCCGTCTTTATATACATGGCTATAGTACTCAGCCGGTGACATAAGTGATGTCGGAAGTTTATCCTTTTCAGCTTTGCCTTCGTTGAGTGTATCGGCAATTTTGTTGCCGTCAACATCTACCGCTGTGTTTACATAGTCAAGTATTGCATCAAGTCCGAATGCATTGAGGAGCGGAAGGAATACGTTCTCATATCCAAGGCCGCCTTCAAGGTTAAGTCCGCCATTGAAGAGTTTCAGTCCGTCGCCTGCAAGAAGCATTGAGAACAGCGGTGCAAACGGTGAAAGTACTTCCCAAACATCATCGAGGAATTTTTCTTTCTTGTTCGCAAATGTGTTCTGAACACTGTTGCCTGTTACTGCATCAACACCCCATGACCAGTTTGCCTTGGTTGTATCATACTTAGCTTTAAGACTATATGTCTTAGCATCGTCGCCTTCGCCAACGGTGAACTGCTTAAGTTGAGCATATTCAGATTTATATTCTTTTTCAGCACCTGTTTCATCAGTGTAAGTGTAGACATAATTGCTGCCATCCATTACACGATCATAACCTGATGCGATAAGTTGTTTTGCATATACAGGTTTTGTTCCGATAACCTCTCCGTTTTCGTCAAGGATATCTTCTGTCTTGTCAACAGTTTCGCCTGCTTCATTTGTTGTTTGTTCAACTGCAAGAACTGCGTTACCGTCCTTATCAAGAACAAGATTGCCGTCCTCATCATATTTATATGCTGCTTCAGCATGGTTTTCATAAATTGCAGACCATGTGAGTTCCATCGGCTCGCCGTTCTTACGAACAGTTGCAACACCATTGCTGTTGATGCTTGCAGTTCCGGCATCGAAACCATACATCATATAACTGTAAAGTGCTGTCGGAGTTTTTCCGTCTGACTTATAAAGGAATGCTCCTGTTGTGATGTCGAAACCGGCAGCCTTAACAATGCTGAGAACCATATCGATAGTTGAAGCATTGCCAGAGCCGAGCAAACCGATAAAGAGGTTTGCAATCGTTGTCATCATATCGTCTTTGAAGAGATTGTTGTTGACGATTGACTGAACAAGTGCCCAAAGACCTGAGCCTGTTGTGTAATCAACTTCAAGAGGAAGATTGAGAACACCTTCATCCATGAGAGCCGCGATTACATCAGGAACAGCTTTCTGAATTACATAGTCGATGTTTTCAATTGCATCTTCAACTTTATCCTTTGTAAACTTATCTTTTGTTGATTCCCAGTCATAACCTGAGTGCTTGATCTGATATTCATTGATTGCTTCTTCTTTAAGGCTCTGAAGCTGAGAATCAGCATAATTCATCTTCTCATAGAAATATTCGATCTTTGCACCAGGAGTATAGTCTGTAAGAAGGTCAATAAGAATACCTGTGATAATATCGATTTTTGCTGCGCCATCAAGACCGCTGTCGTTAAGGTTCTTAACAATGCTGTTGATAATCTTCTGGATTCTTTCCATAGATTCAACTTCTTCAGCATTCTGCGGACCATTACGGTTTATAAGGCCTTCGATGAGTTCGCCTGCCATAACAGCTAGGTCAGGGGATACGATATTACGAAGAAGTGTGATAAGTGTTTTACCGGCACTTCCGTTGAAGATTGTGAATGTTGCGTTACGTGCACGCTTTGATGCTGCGCCTGTGACAACTGTTGATGCTGAATCAGCTGCAATGCGGCCGAAGTCAAGAAGATGTGTAACAACAATTTCGCTGTCATCTTCACCGGAATTGTTGAGAAGTCCTGAAAGCAGGTTGTTAAGCATCTTTTCCATATCAAGGAATTCATCAAGCATACCGCCGATGTCAAGATTAATTACTCTTGAAAGGATAGGATCAACGATGTCGAGCAATTGAAGAACCGGTGCAATGAGGTTCTGAATTGCAATTGAAAGGTTGTTAGTTGTTGTTACATTACCATTCTTATCCGTTGTTTCATATTCATAAAGGAAATATGCAATGTTCGGAAGTTTTGCAAGAAGAACGCTAACGGGTGCATCAAGCAAGCCCTTGTCAGTTCCACTACCGAGAAGGAGATTGGTAATTGCGTTGAACAGCGGTTCAAGCGGAGATTTGATCATTGTTGCAAATCTGTTGCCGTTCTTATTAACGGTTGTTGAACCAAATACATATTGATTGAATTCGTCCTGATACATGCAAGCGTCATTAAGTCCGAATGCTTCAAGAATCGGAACGATTGCACGTGAGTAACCTTCATTACCGCGAATCGTAAGCTCATCTGCAAGTGTAATATCTTCGCCGCAAAGGAGAAGTGAAAGAAGAGGATTGAGCGGAGTGAGAAGGTGCATGAGGAAGTTAAAGAAGTTAGAAAGGTTGGTTCTTATATCCGAATTTTCATTGAACCATCTAAAGCCTTCTTCAAACTTGATGTCACCCCATGTCATTTCACCGAGATATTCCTGAACTTTTTTCTGTGTAAGACTCGGAGATACATTTACGTTTGCTGAAACAGTGATGTTGTTGTGCTTTGCAGCCTGACGTGCAAGCCATCTTGCAATGTTAGTGTCACTGCCTGCACCTGAGATTGCTGCATTATAGAATCCCTTAGGTGTAATGTCAATTCCGAATTCTGCAAGTGAGCCGAGAAGTCTTGTGATAATACTGTCGGGATCGCCGAGTAAGCCGCCGAGCAAACCGTTATCAACAGTGCCGTCCTCTTTGGTTTCGCCTGTACCTACAAGCAGACCCATAACGATGTTGAGGAAGTCATTATCAATGAAGATTGCAGAAAGAATCTGCGGAATTGTTGTAAGTTCGCCGTTTTTAACCTGAGTTGCAACCTCGCCGAAACCATACTGATCAAGGATATCTGAAAGCAGAGAAACGATCATCGGGAGAAGTGAGTTGATGATCTTATCAATGTTTTCAACAGCCAAATCTGCTTTTGCAAGTTTCTGAGCCTCCGTTGCATTTGTTGTTCCGGCAATACCTGTATCTGCAAGTGTTTCTTCAAGATACTTGCCGAGTACAAACTGAGGTGTATTTCCTGAGCCGAGATAGCCAAGGCGGATGAAATCGCCAGCCTTAACAGGGTCGCTATATTCAATATAGCCAACATTATATTCGTTGAGCAAGCAGATAAGAACTGCCATAAGAGTGTCTGCCTGACCGTCAAGAATCGGGAAAACAGTGTCAAGAATACTTGTGCCGTCATCACTTGGTGCAATAATACCATCGAGAAGAGGTTTGATGATATACAGTGTACCGTCATCCAGCAACCAGCGGAACAATGTCAGCAAGCTGTCGCCGGGATCAACCTTAATGTCGTAGAAAGTGAGTGTTTGCGATGATGTATCATTTGACGCGTAACCGGTTTTGAATTGTGTTTCTTTAACTGTACCTGCCGCCATGAATCTGTTAACAGGCAAAGTAAGCGGACATACGCCTTCAGCACCATTTGAAATTGTATTATTTTTCGTATCAGGATCGGTAAACAGCCATGTTAGTACTCCGTCACCCAATGCTGTATAAAGCGTCTGCGTCAGCAAACCAATATTGGTGAACCAATAGGTTCTTCCGCCATAAGAATAGGTTGCTGCACGGGTTTTGCTTGCAACTTTCGCACCTGTTGCATCCGTTTCGGTTGCCATAAGAACACCTGTACCAATACCCGGATAAGATGTTGTTGCCTTTGCAGTGAGAAGTGATGCAAGGATACCCTTAATACCGCCGTTAAGGTTAATACCGTTCTGTTCAAGAAGAGGAAGAACGATTTCTGAAACGTTAAGAGTATAAACACTTATACCCAAAACGCTGATACTTACTGCGAGATTGTTGAGTTTCGGAAGAAGCTGGTCATATTCGAGCATTCCGAGCAAATTCGGAAGTATATTAAGGATAGTCTGAATCGGGTTAACGAACAGTTCGTTTTCAAGCCAATCCATGATTGGTCCGAGAATGTAGTCCCAAAGAAGAACACCGTATCTATAATCATTGCTCGGAAGATTCTTACCAACAATAGCTTTACAGTCACCTGCTACTGTTCCGGTTTCTGTTGCATCAAAAATTTCTGCTTTTGTGTGGAAATTATCGATGCCAAGAAGTGTATAAAGAGGAACAAAGAGTCTGTCATAAAGTGCGTCACCTGCGTTATTGATTGTAATTGAAATATCAATACCGCCGAGTGCACCGTTAACTGACTTTCCTTCACCTGTCAATAAAACAGCAAGAATTGCTGAAAGCGGTCCCATGAGAGCTGCAAATGATTTGTAAAGACCCATTCTGTTTGTAATATGCCATGTGCCTTCAACATCATCATCTACTGCAGACCAGTTAACACCGGTGTAGTTTTTGCTACCATAACCTTCGTTTGTTTTATCTTCCCAGAAAGAACCACGGATTTTAACTGCACCAAGGAGATATCTTGCCCATTCAGCTTCGTTAGCGGTTGCCATCGCTTTAAGGACATTTGGATAAGCATAATTTTCACCGAGAAGTGAACCATCAAAGAATTTACCCCACTGAGTGCCCGAAGCTGCATCAGCATCGCTGCGCTCATATGAAGTATTCCATGTAAAGTGCATGGGCATAGTCGGAAGTGCGTTCTTTGCAACAGGCGGGATTAGATGCTTGTATTCAAAACCAACTGCACTACCATCAAGTGTAGTAATAGCATTACCGAGAGCAGGATAGACAAGTTCAAGAAGCATTGTCTGAAGGCTGCCGCCGTAGAGAAGCTTCAAAATGGTATTAACGAGGAATTCACGGAGGTTTTCAACCTTATCATTCTTTTTGATGGTTTTGGTTGTGCCGTCCGCATTTTTAAGACTATAGTCATATGCCCACAAACCAAGACCGCCTTCTTCGGTCATTGTGGGTATAATGCTTGCAAGAAGTGTACCAACGTCATTTGAAACAGCAATCTTATCGAAGTCTTTAACTGCTGCGTCCATGAGGTTGCGGATTTGTGTGATGCTTACATTGCCGGAAGCAAGTCCAACATTATTAACGAAATCTCTGATAGCTGTAACATCAAGAGTATTCATTGATGTCAGCCAACCATAGTTGTAATAGTTGTTTCCGGAACTTATTTTCTTAAAGAGGTATTGAAGAATTTTCTTATCCTGAGTTGCAACGTTGCCGTTGTCGCTTTTAGCGTCAGCAACCAAAGCTGCAAGATTTGATCTGAAATCTTCAGCTGACTGAACATAATTACTGCATGTGTCATAAAGGCTCTGGATTTCACTGATCGTGTGCTGACCTTCTTCCGGAGCGTATGCCGGAGAAGTGTTGAGGTAATTTCTCAATATCGCAACGTTAGCAACTTCAATTGCGTTCCATGCGTCAATGATAGATTCAAAGTTATAATACTTAACACCGTTACCTTCACGATAATATTTCTGTACGCGTGAGAACTGATCGTAAATTCTTCCGGCAACAGTTGCCTTAACGGTATTCATGTATTTTGTGTATACATCAAGACCGTCAGGATATACAGCTTCAAACACAGCCTTGCTGCTTGCAGTGTTCTGAAGTCTTACAGCCTGATTATAGAGACCTCTGAACTCTTCAGAAAATGCAGTAAGGTCGCTATATGTTTTACCGCCAAGGATGGTTGTGCTCATAAGGCTATCCATCTTTGCCTTAACTGCAAAGTGCTGATAACCATCTACATCAATTTTAGAAGCATCCATTTTCTTCAGCAAAGAATTATAGAGATCTTCTGAAACTCTGTTATTGTTTGCTGAGAATGAGTTTTTAACATCTTCAAATGTTCCGTAACCGAGAACATAAGCATCAATGTTAGCAATAAGAACAGTTGCTCTGTTCATGAAGTCTTTTGCTTTTGCTTCATCAGCGGAACCTGCCCATGCTTCAGCGGCTGCCGAATCGTCATGGTCATAGGTCGGAACTTCCTCGCTGATAAGTGCATTAAGCTCGTCCGCATAAACTTTTGCATATGCTTTCGCTACATCAACCTTAAGAGCGGCGATGTAGGAAGTGACTGTTTTATTGTAATAATCATTAAACTGTTCTGCATAAACATCGTTGATGTCATCAAAAATGTTAATGTTCTGATGGTTTGTCTGATTATGAAGTGCCTGATCAATGGCAACAACATCCTTATAATGATTGAGAACTTCATCAGCTGTGAATGCTGAATAGTCAATTGCCATCTTCTCATCAAACTGACGCTTATAGTCAACCGCATAAGCATGAGTGATAGCTTCAAGCAGACCGCCGTTAATCCACTCCTGTGTTTCGGCATATGTTTTGCCGACACGCTCTGCAACATAGTGATCCCACAAGCTTTCCGCATCAGCAGAATTTGAAAGTTTTGCAACATCTGTGAAAGCTTTCAAAACGTGAGCACAAGAAGTATCACCTTCAACGAGTGTCATAATTTCATCAACACTCATGCTGTCAAGGTCAAGATTGAACCATGTTTTGAATGCGCCGTCTGCAACGCAGTCGGTAAGGGCAGCCTTTATTGCAGAAATCTCAAGGTTTTCGTTACCTTCGGGATTACTGATATCATTCTGTTTAAAAGTGATGCCGCTGCTCGAAAGTGCATAGCCGTCACCCATATTGGTGACAGTGAACTTCAATGTTGCATCAGCATAGAGTCGGTCAGTTTCGATTTCCTCAATTGTATCCCAGTGCAGGATATCGTAACCGGTGTTAATTGTGAGAGTAACACCCGCATTACTTGAGGCAAAACGTAAAGTTTCATCGTGGCCAAACTTAAAATAGCTGAGAATCTTGGTACTGTCACTGTAAGGAACAAGACTCGTGAACGAAGTATCTGCCATACCTGTTATTGCTTTGTTATAGATATCGGCATAGGTATAGACCTGATCGTTGCCGACAATCGCTTTGGCATAGCTTTGATAGGCTCGCGCTACGTTCAGCCAACCTCCTCTGTAAGTGTCGACGCCAACAACCCATTGGTTGCTGTATTCGCCGCTGGTCTGTGACGGAACACGCTTGCTGTCTTTGGAGTCGATTGCATCCATCAAGCCATCGTAGTCCGCCAAAATTGCATTCTTAAGTGCTCGCATCTGAGTATCACCGGCGCCCAAGACGGTGAAACAAACTGAAACACTTGTAACTATCATCATGATAGCAAGAAGGCAACTTAAGGCTTTCTTTCCAAGTTTCATAA
>JAMPDR010000029.1 GCA_023665555.1 Ruminococcus sp. | reverse complement strand
AGAACATCATCACTCCGGGCGGAAGAGATGTTGCACTTAAAGCAGAAGGCGTTAAGGATGCAACCTGCACAGCAAGCGGTGACGGTTACACAATGGTAATCACTCTGATTGAAGAAACTTCAACATTCGACGGAACAACAACAGTTAACCCTGTTCATCATGAATCATGCCTTTCTCCGTTGAACCTTGCAACACTTGATATCAGTCCGGCTAAGATTTCAGAAGCTAAAATGACATATCCCGGTGCTACTCTTACTCTCAATGTTGACGGTCAGGGCAGACTCACAAAGTATGAAACAAAGCTTCCGATGAGCGGTAACGGTTCAGGTAAGCTTGGTCTTACAATCAGCGTTGGACTTGAAGGTTCAATGGATGAAGTTTACGAGTTCACATATTAATTTTGTAACTGAATATTTAAAGCGGATTGCTTCGGCAGTCCGCTTTTTTAGGTAATAGGTAATAGTGAATAAGTAATAGGTATGGTCGCGGGAAAATAATCGCCGACTGATAGTTTTTTATCCGCAGAGATAGATAGTAATGTTTTATAGCCTGTTTTTATAATAAAATCTCTAACCGCTATGTATAGTTTATTTATGCGGATGACAAACTGAAAATTTGTTAGAGTTTTATCCGCGACCACACCTCTTCACTATTCCTTATTACCTATTACTTTTGTGAAGAACTCCTAATTCCACATTATTATTAAATCTCCTATTGACAAAATTTGCCTTATGTGTTAGTATGTTACTACACTAAAGTGCGTTGAAATACGCTAAATAAAAGGAGTAATTTACTATGAACAAAAAAATTCTCGCAGCAGTTCTTGCTGTTCTCATGGTTGTAATGTGCTTTGCGTTTTACGGCTGCGGCGGCAACGATGACGTTCAGAACAACGCAACATCTGATGACGCAGCAACAACAACAGCAGATGCAGCTGCAACAGTTGCTGACCTTGACTACATCAAGGAAAAAGGCAAACTCATTGTCGGTATGACAATTTTTGAGCCGATGAACTACAAAGACGATTCAGGCAATTGGACAGGCTTTGACACAGAATTTGCACAGAAATTCGGTGAAAAACTTGGTGTTGAGGTTGAGTTCAAACCGATTTCATGGACTAACAAATTCATGGAACTTAACTCAAAATCAGTTGACTGCCTTTGGAACGGTATGACAATTACAGAAGATGTTCAGAAAAATGCAAGTGCATCAAAGGCATATGCAATCAATGGTCAGGTTGTTGTTATGGCTAAGGACAAGCTTGATGAATACGCAACAAAAGAAAGCATTGCAGACCTTAAATTTGTTGTTGAAGCCGGTTCAGCAGGTGAGGACGAACTTAAGGCACTTGACATTAAAAATTACACAGCTGTTGATGGTCAGCAGGAAGCACTCCTCGAAGTTAAGAGCGGCTCGGCTGATGCTTGCGTAATCGACAAGACAATGGCAGATGCAATGACAGCAGAAGGTGCTGATTGTGCAGATCTTGGCTATACAGTTGTTCTTTCAACAGAAGAATATGGTATCGGATTCCGCCAGGGTTCGGATATGGTTGCAGAAATTAATGCAACAATTGATGAATTCATGGCTGACGGAACTCTCAAGGCTCTTGCAGAGAAATATCATGTTACTCTTGCTGAGTAATCAATTGAAAAATTAATTTGAGATTAACTAAACACGGCGGCATATTTACTGTTATAATGTCAGAAAAATGCTTGCCGTGTTTTGCGTTATGATTAAGAAAAAAGAAAGGTCGGCACAGAGAAAAAGTGTAAGTGCCGTGCGGATTTTTTATGTTTTGGAATGTTACATTGAGCCTTTTGCAAGGCTTTGGGCAAACGCTTAAAATTTTTGGACTGACATTATTGTTTGCAATTCCCTTGGGGCTTGTTATCAGCTTTGGTTCTATGAGCAAGTTTAAGCCTATCAGTTGGATTTCTCGATTGCTTGTTTGGGTGATAAGAGGTACGCCGCTTATGCTTCAGCTTATCATTATCTATTACGGTCCGGGTCTTATTGGCAATTGGGCAACTAAAGCGGGCGGCTCCGGTATGTTTATGGAGTGGCTTGCGACATGGGAATGTTTTGACAGATTCACGGCGGTTTTGATAGCATTTGTAATTAATTATTCGTGCTATTTTTCTGAAATATACCGCGGCGGAATCGAAGCGATCCCTAAAGGACAATATGAAGCAGGTCAGGTGCTTGGACTTACTAAATCGCAGACATTCTTTAAGGTTGTTCTTTTCCAGGTAATCAAGGGAATTGTTCCGCCGATGAGCAATGAGATAATTACTTTGGTTAAAGATACATCTCTTGCCAGAATTATTGCGGTTTATGAGATTATCTGGAACGGACAGGAATTTATCAGATCAGCCGGACTTATTTGGCCGTTACTTTATACAGGTGCATTTTATTTGGTATTTTGCGGACTTCTCACGGTTATTTTCAGAAAAATCGAGAAGAAGTTGGATTATTATCATAGTTAAGGGGGACGTTACAATGGCAATTCTTGAAGTTCGTGATCTCAAAAAAAGCTTTGGCAAAACAAGAGTCCTCAAAGGCATTTCGTTTGACCTTGAGGAGGGTAACGTGCTCTCAATCATCGGTTCTTCCGGCAGCGGCAAAACAACTCTGCTTCGATGCATCAACTTCCTTGAAAAAGCAGATGCAGGCTCAATCGTTGTTGATGGCGACGTGATTTTTGATGCACTCAGTGAAAAAGGACTTTCAAAAAAAGAGAAGCTTGAAAAACAGCTTAGTATCGGTCTTGTTTTCCAGGATTTCAATCTCTTTCCGCAGTATAATGTGCTTGACAATGTTAAGCTGGCATTGAAAATACGTGCGAAAAAGAACCCTGAGTTTAAGAAAAATAAAAAAGCAATCCTTGAAGAAATTGACCTCAAGGCAAAGTCGGTAATCAAAAAGATGGGTCTTGAAGATAAAATGGGCAATTATCCGTGTGAACTTTCCGGCGGACAGAAACAACGCGTTTCGATTGCACGCGCAATGGCGCTTGAGCCGAAGATACTTTTCTTCGATGAGCCTACAAGCGCGCTTGACCCTGAACTTACAGGCGAGATACTCAAGGTAATCAGAGAACTTGCGGAAGAAAAAATGACAATGGTCATCGTTACACATGAGATGACATTTGCAAAAGAAGTTTCAGATTACATCGTATTTATGGATCAAGGTGTAATTGCCGAAGAAGGCATTGCGGAAGAAGTAATCAGTAATCCGAAAACAGAAAGACTCAAAGCGTTCCTGAGTAAAATTTCAGACTAAGAAACGATTTATATTTTCTCTTTGAAAAAGAAGAATATTTAAAATGTGCATGTGTATGGCAATGATGCGGGGTAGATTATACTCGTTTTAACATTTTAGTCCGCAAAGTTAAATAGTGGATTCAATAGAGTGCAATTATGATATTATTGTGCTTTGCATGAAAAGGAAGTGGAATTTTTGGGAAATAACAGTTCCGTCAAAAGGACAGCAGGCTTTCTGAAGTTTGTTTCTGCTTTAGCAATGTTGGTTTCGATTGTGATTTTTATTATGGGTGCTTTATTTGTTGTGATCAATCTCATTGCCGGCACAGCGGAACTTTCATCAAGCGATGCGGTGTCTGATGCAATCATGCAGTTTTTCTTCGATAAAACGTATTATGAAACTTTTAAGGATTTCATTTCAGTGTTTTATGCCTATGTGCTTGGCAGTTTTATTTCGATTTTTGTTTTCGCTTTCTTGTCAGGGTATTTCAAAAAAGTAAAGTTGAATTCCGATTGGTACTTTGACGGCGCAAAAAAATCATTGATAAAAGTGCTCGTATCAAGTACGGCATGGTTTGCACTGCCGCTTGCAGTCAGCGTGCATGTTATGTCATCTGTGTCGCCGAAATTGTTCGATAATCTCAGGTCGAACATTAACGTAGCGGCATTGATTATTATAGTGCTGATGTTTATCGCACTTGTCAAATGTAAAAATCATAATATTAAAGTAAATTCAGAAGCAGAGGAGCAGACAACATGGCAACAATAATATACACGACAAATGCAGGTTCATCAAAAAGATATGCTGAAATGCTCGGCGAAAAAACAGGATATCCTGTTGTGCCGCTTGAAAAGTCAGACGATGTTTCAACTGATGAAGAGATTATTTACATCGGTTGGGTTATGGCAAGTGCATTGCAGGGATTGCAGGAGGCAAGAGCAAAGTTTGATTCAATCAAAGCAATCTGTGCAGTCGGAATGACATCTGACGAAAAGCAGGAAGCGGAAATCAAAAGTAAAAACGCAATCACAGAACCGCTGTTCTTGCTTGAAGGTGCGTTCAATATCAGCAACCTCAAGGGTATATATAAAATGATGATGGGTATGATGATGAAAATGCTGAAATCAAAGTTCAAAGACAGTGACGATCCGCAGGAGAAGAAGGCATTGGAATTGTTTGAGCAGGGTTTTGATTTTGTTGATGAGCAGAAGCTTATTCCGGTGTTGGAATTTTTGGGTATAGAATGATTATAATTACATAAAACAATAAACACCGCCTCTCGACCAAAGTTGCGGTGTTTATTAATAACATTACAAACTTTAAAGGGAGAAACTGTCTGATGACAGTGACCCTCTTGTATTTATAGTATATACTTTCTTCATCACTTTGTCAAGCACAGAGTGATGATATTTTTTGCGTTGGAATTATGAATTAAACTTTCCCATTGCTTCGTCTATCTTTCCGTCAAGCATCAATTCCAATGCATCGCATGCATTATCACATGCTGCTCGCAGCTGCTTGAGTTCATCTTTGCCAAAGTTGCTTGTTACCCAATCTGCAAGGTCATAGTCAGGGTGCGGTTTTGCGCCGACACCGATTTTGATTCGCGGAAAGTCCTCGCTTTTCATGTGATAGATTATGTTTTTGATGCCGTTGTGTCCGCCTGCTGAACCTTTGCGGCGAATACGCATTTTGCCCGGTTCAAGGCTGATATCATCAAAAATGACGATGATTCTTTCGGGGGGAATCTTGTAAAATTCTGCCGCATCACGCACAGCTTCACCGCTGAGGTTCATAAAAGTCTGCGGTTTAACAAATAAGCATCTGTGACTGCCGATTCTTGCATCGGTTATGAGTGACTTAAATTTCAGCCTGTCAATTTTAAAGCCGTGCTTGTCGGCAAAAAGATCGATGAAAAGAAAGCCTGCATTATGACGTGTGAATTCATATTTTTTTCCGGGATTGCCCAGGCCTACGATAAGCCAATCATAGGTTGAGGCGGTGTCGGTTTTGTTCTTTTTAAAAATCATTTTTTCTACCTCTGTTTGTGTTAGTTTAATGCCGGTGAAAACATTATTCCATGCCTTTATACGGCTTCTTTTCAAGCACCCAGTTTTCTTTGTTGATCTGTCTGGCTCTTGCGATTGCGAGTGCGTTTTCGGGAACATCATCGGTTATGGTTGAACCCGCGGCAGTATAGCCGTAATCACCCACAGTGACGGGAGCAATAAGGTTTGTGTTACAGCCGATGAAAGCATGGTCGCCGATTGTTGTGCGGAATTTTTTCTTGCCCGTATAGTTAACAGTGACGCATCCGCATCCAAAGTTGACACCTTTGCCAACATCGCTGTCGCCGACATATGTCAGGTGTGATACCTTTGTGCCCTCGTCAATGTTGGAGTTCTTGACCTCAACAAAATTGCCGAGATGAACGTTTTTACCGATTGTACTGCCGGGTCTGATGTGAACAAAAGGTCCGATGTCTGCGCCGCCTGCTACCTTTGAGTCGTAAGACTGAACATTGTTGAGCGATGCACATGCACCAACCTCAGTATTATAAAGCCATGTGTCAGGACCGATGTGAGCACCTGATCCGACAGCGGTATCACCTATAAGCACTGAGCCTTGAAGAATAACAGCGCCGCTTTCAATTTTAACGTTTTTGCCGATGAAAACACCGTTTGCCATCGGAATGATAACACCGTTTTGTTTGTGCATGTTTATAATTTCATCACGTTCGGCATCAGACACAGAAGTGAGTTCGTTAATAATTTCTTGTTTCAAAATAAGACCTCCGATATAATTAATAATAACAATTATGCCAAGAAAGTGAGAAAGTTTCAAGCCTTTTTAGCTAAAATTAAGATTTTGAGTGTGTAATCTCTTAGATAGTTCAATGCAATGGGACAAGTCTGAAATATTTCTTGCTTTAAATCAATAGACATATGAGAGTTTTTATGATATAATATGCATAATTAAAATTGTATAATTCTGCCCTCGTACGGATCATAGCCGATAAGGGCAACATATAAAACGGAAAGGTTTTACAAATGAATAATCAAAATGATACAAATGATGAATTGATCATCGGGAGAAACGCGATTCTTGAAGCGCTGAAAAGCGACAGGCCGATAAATACATTGCTTGTTGCAAAGGGTGAAAGAAACGGTTCGGTCGGAAGAATAATAGCAGAATGTCGCGACAAAAAAATCGTTGTTAAAGAAGTTGACAAAAAGAAACTTGATTTCATGTGTGGTCAGGGCAATCACCAGGGGGTTGCAGCTTATGCTGCCGCTCATGAATATGCCGAAGTTGAAGATATATTTGCCCTTGCCGAAGAAAGAGGGGAACAACCGTTTATCATTGTCTGTGATGAGGTTGAAGATCCGCATAATCTCGGTGCAATCATCCGAACAGCTGAAGCTGCGGGTGCTCACGGTATAATTATTCCGAAGCGCCGCAACGCATCATTAACATGGTCGGTTGGAAAATCCGCGGCAGGTGCACTTGAATATATGCCTGTTGCGAGAGTAGGCAACATTGCGGCGACACTCGATGAACTTAAAGAAAAAGGTCTTTGGGTTTACAGCGCCGATATGGACGGTCAAAGCTGGTGCGAAACCGATTTCAGCGGAGCGGTTGCACTTGTTATCGGTTCAGAAGGTAAGGGTGTCGGCAGACTTATCAGAGAAAAAAGTGATTTTATCGTATCTCTGCCTATGAAGGGAAAAATTAATTCTCTCAACGCATCTGTTGCGGCAGGTATCTTAATGTATGAAGTGACAAGACAAAGAATGGGTTTGGGCAAATAAAGGGCGCTGAAAAAGACAGGACGCAATTTAATAATTGTGTATTGCCCGTATGCACAACCGGTGCACTTGTGTTCAGTATGTGATTTTCCGAATAAAAGGAGCGATTGTTATGTCAGAACTGAAAAATGATCCGTCAGAACTTTATGACGCTGATTTTATGAAAAAACGCGAAGGTATGGCTGACAGCCTTGACGATGATGAAAAGGACAGCGAAAAGATATCCGATGAGGAGTATTCACAGGACGCTTATGAAGAAAGAAGCGGCTTGTTTTCAAGGCTTCGCCAAAGAAAAGGAAAAAGAAAAAAAGATAAAAAGGCCATGGAGGACAGCTATAAGGACAGTTATGATATCTTTGATCTTGAAGAACTGTTTGATGAGGAAAACGGCAATTCCGAAGAAGCAGAAAATGCTGAACTTCCCGATTACGGCGCTCACGATATGGACGACATAAATGCATTGCTTGAATCTGTCGGCATTATGCCGATAGGCAAGGAGGAAAGTGAGTCTGCTGTTTCGGACGAGCCTGTTATAAACTTAAGTGAAGATGAAAATATCGTCTTTGAAGAATCTTCCGTGACTGATGAAATGTCTGTTTCTGAAGATAACAAGGCAACGGAAAAAACGCGTGTCATCGGTGACCTTTCATCAAAAGTTGCAGAAGCCGAAGGTAACCGTGTCAGCGAAAAAACAAAGCATTTTGCTGCAATAAAAACAGACGCAAACAATGAGTCGATACGTCCGCAGGTTGACGTGCATCTTGATGGATCGCACAATCCAAAAAGCGATATACACGATGAATCGCAGATTTTGCTTGACGGATACGCTGATGAAGAGGGACCTGCAAAAATTCCGGAAGAAGTTGTTGAAGTTGAACTGAAAAAAACAAGACGCAATTTGATTGATAATTTCAGAGTGCTTGCAAAAAGCGGCAGTGACAAGGCGATTCTTGAACCGGAACCGACAGGTGAAGCCAAATCAAGCATTACAGATTCGCTTGAAACGTCAAAAGGTGAAGATATTTTCAAGGCTGTTGATAAAGCCGGAAAAAAGAAAAAAGCATCTGAGTTTTTCAAAAGAGGCGCCAAAACAATCAAGGCGGCATCTCAGAAGGCTAAGAAAAAAGAGCAAATGATAAGCGCCACAGCTTTGAGCAAGGAATTCAAAGCAAGACGCAAAAAGAGAGAATTGCAGTCAAGAATACTGTGTGCCCTCGCGGCGGTTTCGCTGATACTCTCGTTCTTGGCATCCTCATATAATCCCGGCGGTGCACTCGACTTTTTGTTTGGCAATGGTGCAAGAATATATACGCTGATAAGCCTGCTGATGTTAATCGGCGGTGCAGTGGTTTCTCTTGATATGTTTAAACGCGCAATTGAAACCATCGGCAGCTTTAAGTCTGATTCAAATGTTCTTACCATACTGCTTTGCGTGTTTGTTGCGGTGCATCATATTGCAATGCTTGTAACAGGCATGTATCCCGACACGGGAATGGTGCTTTATTCGGCATATGCTCTGTTTGTGCTTGCTGTGCAGGCTTTCAGTGAGGAATATATGCTTTCGGGTGCAATTAAAACAATTTCTTTCATGGCAAAAGGCGGAAAACTGACAGGTGTTCAGCAGATCGACAACAAAGCTGATGCTGCGGCGCTCGGCCACGGAATCAGTGACAACGGCGAGCCTAAACTTTATTTTGGTGCAGATGTTGATATGCCGTCGAATTTTGAACAGATGATATACAGTAGCCGTGTTGATGAAAAATTTTACAGCTACAGCGGAACAATCGTTCTTGCGGCAAGCTTCATCTATGCTATTGTGCTGAGTATAACCACAAAGAGTGCCTCGGTGTTTACAGGTGCTCTTATCGGAAGTATCTGTTTGTGTATGCCTGTTATGCGCTCAATTGTTATTTCAATATTAAGCAAAAAAGTGAACAATTCGCTTAAATCATCTGCCGCTGTTATCGCCGGAATTGATGAATGCGAAAATATCGGCAGGGCAAATGCAGTTGTGTTTGATACAGAGGATATTTTTGTCGGAAAGATTTCAAAGTTCCGCAAAGTACCCGGCAGTCGTATGGCGATGACAGATGCCATAGTTTATGCCGCTTCGACTCTTAAGCAAACGAAGTCTGTGATTGCAGATGAATTTGACGAATTCCTCAAAGAAGCTGAAATTAAGCTGCCTGATGCAGAGGATGTTGTTTATGAGGAACGTCTTGGATATTCTTCGTGGGTGGCAGGCAGAAAGGTGCTTGTCGGCAATCGCGAAATGCTTGTTCAGCACAGCGTTGAAGTTCCGACTCCCGAAGAAGAAAAAGCATATTCAAAGGGCAAGAGTGTTATGTATGTTGTTGTTGAGGGAATTATCGCCGCAACATTCATTGTGACATATGCGGTTCGCACTGAAGTCAGAAGAAGCATAATCAATTTCAATAAAACAGGACTTATTCTCATGCTTAAAACAGGTGAACCGTGCCTTGATGAAATGGCTGTTGCAACAAGGCTCGGAGCAGACGCTGCGGCAATTAAAATCATCAGCACTAACGGCTCTGAAATTATCACACAATACAGAAACAATCAGAGCATGAGAAAAGATAGCGGACTTGTATGCATCAAAAAGCAGCGCAATCTTCTTCCGCTTGTGACTGCGGCGCATGGCATGTTTTCTGCTGAAAGACTTGCAACTGTAATCAACATAGTCGGAATCGTTTTCAACTTTATTCTGATGACTGCATGTGCTGCACTTAAGGTTTCAACAGGATTTTCTGTTTTGACGATTATATTCTTGCAGGCGGCATGGAGCGTTGGTGCATTTTTCCTGGGTAAATCACGAATTCACTGATTAAAGGACGGCGACAAAGTTTGGAAAAAATTATTAATATTTCATCACTGAAAAAGACATACGGCAGTAAGGTCGTTCTTGACGGGATAAGTTTTACGGCAGAGCCCGGGCAAATTATAGGATTGCTCGGACCGAACGGATGCGGTAAAACAACACTTATCAAAATTATGACAGGATTGATAAAGGACCACAGTGGAACAGTTAAAATTGATAATGAGGAGCCGGGTGCGTACACGAAAAGCATTGTTGCCTATCTTCCGGAAAAATCCTATCTTCCCGACTGGATGAGGCCTGTTGACGCAATTGAATATTTTGCAGATTTTTATAAGGATTTTGACAAAGAAAAAGCCGAGAATATGGTGCAAAAATTCGGACTCACACCGAAACAAAGACTCAAAACCATGTCTAAAGGTCAGCAGGAAAAGCTGAATTTGATTTTAGTAATGTGTCGTAACGCGAAACTCTATATTCTTGATGAACCGCTCGGTGGTGTTGACCCTGCGGCAAGGGATGCAATTTTAGATTTGATTATGAATAACTATGCAAAAAATTCAACGGTTTTGATGTCAACGCATCTGATCAATGATGTTGAGCAGATTTTTGACAGAGTGCTGATGATAAGCAACGGCAAAATGATCGTTGATTCTCACGTTGACGAAATCCGCAAAAACGGAAAAACCGTTGAGGATGTATTCAAGGAGGTTTTCAGCTATGCTTGGTAAGCTTTTAAAATATGAGCTGAAACATTCGGCAAGATATGTAATGTTGATTTATGCATGTGCAGGTGTAACAACAGTGTTCATGCTTCTAGGCATGCTTATTAAAAGTTCAAGAATGACAGTTATCGGCTCAATGGTGCTTGAATTTGTCGGCATTGCGGCGATATTCATGACGCTTGTTTCTGTGATAAAAAACTTCTATGATACGCTATACGGAAGTCAGGGCTATCTCAGTTTTACTCTGCCTGTTAAATGCAGCACGCTGCTTGTTTCAAAGGCACTTGTTTCATTTTTCTGGATTATTTTAAGCGCGGTTCTTATGGGTATTATAACGCTAATAATTCTTTTAAACGCAAACATGCAGTCAGACGGTGCGCTTGACGGTGTTCTCGATATCATTCGTTCGAGCGGTGCACTTGAAGGTGTTGCATCAACGGGAATGATTATAAAAACAGTCGTTCTTTTTGCTGTCAATGTCTTGCTTAACATTTTAACTTTTGTTGGATTCGTATATTTTTCGGTTACGCTTGCCAACACAAGAGCGCTTCAGAAGCATCCGAAACTTTTTGGTTTCATAATTTTCTTTGCTTCATACGGAATTGCAAATTCAATCAGTGCAAAACTGACTTCATCGCTTCCGCTTGCTATAAGCATAACAGCTGATAATGTTAAGCTTGTTTTTGAGGCGGCAGGCAACTCTGTTGGCAGTATGCACGGCATAGGCGGCTTGATTTTCATGGCTCTTGCAGCGGTTGCCTTGCTTTGCGTAACAGGCTGGATCATGGAACACAAAGTCAATGTTAAATAAGTACTTGGTACTTGCATACGGCTAATATTGCGGGGAAGATTGTGCCTATCGTGAGCAATAGTCCGCAGAGAAGGCAAAAATGAGGAGCGAATTTAATTCGTAATTCGTAATGCTTAATGCGTAATTATGGTCGCGGATAAATTATCAACCGATTTTAAATCATTCGTCCGCGAAAATAACGAGATACTTCGGTTAGAGAACTATTATAATAACAAACTATAAAATAACAGATTCTATCTTCGCGGTTAAAAGCTGAAAGTCAGCACTTGTTTTATCCGCGCCCTCCGTTCCTCACTCCTAACTCCTAATTCCTAATTGTACAGAAAGGGTTTTACTTATGAATAATAAAAAAGAAATAGATGGATTCATTGAATGGCAGAGTGCACCTGAGATTACACAAATCAACCGCCTTGCTCCGAGGGCATCGTTCATGCCTTATGAAAACGCAGATAAAGCAATTAAGGGGGAGCGTTTTGCATCCGGAAGATATTTTTCGCTTGACGGTCAATGGGGATTCAAACTTTTTGAGAATTACAAAGATAAGATAATCTCGTTTGCTGAGCCGAAGTTTGACAGCAGCGACTGGGATAGTATCAATGTTCCTTCAAGTTGGCAGTTTGAGGGCTATGACAGGCAGATTTATACCAACATTCAATATCCGTGGGAGGGCAATGAGCGGCTTCATCCGCCGTTTGCTCCGACAGAGTTTAACCCTGTTGGCTGCTACATAAAAAAATTCACCCTGCCGAAAGATTTTTCAAAAGGCAGAGTTGTAATTTGTTTTGAAGGTGTCGAATCATGCTTCTATCTTTATGTCAACGGCACACGCTACGGCTACAGTGAGGGTGCTTTCCGCCACAGCGAGTTTGATATCACAGAATTGCTCAATCCGGGAGAAAACACAATCGGTGTTGAGGTATACCGTTGGTGCACGGGCAGTTGGCTCGAAGACCAGGACTTCTTCCGCCTTTCGGGTATTTTCAGAAGTGTATATTTATATACCACCTATGATCAATATATTGCAGACTTCGCGGTTTCGGCTGAACCTGATGAGAAATACAGAACAGGAACAGTCAGCGTTAACCTTGATTTGGGTACGCTCAAAGAACATACTGAAATTGAAATGACAATTTATGATGCCAATGGCGATGTGGCGGCTTTTGATTCGTTCACTGCGTCTAACGTTAAAAAAGTTAAGCTGAAAACAACAATTCCGTTTATCAGGCTTTGGAACGCTGAACACCCATATCTCTATAATGTCGTTTTTGCTCTTCGCAACGAAGCAGGCGAAAGTTTTGAATATACAAGTTGTAAAATCGGCTTCAGAAGAATAGAAATTAAAGAGTCTGTTGTTTATCTGAACTCAAAGCGGCTTGTTCTTAAAGGTGTTAACAGGCATGAATTTTCATGCGACACAGGCAGAGCAATTTCTCGCGAAGTTATGATTTCAGACATCAAAATCATGAAAGCGAACAATGTTAACGCAGTTCGCACTTCGCATTATCCGAATAATCAGGAATGGTATGACCTTTGCGATGAATACGGACTTTATGTCATTGATGAAAACGACCTTGAGTCACACGGAACACGTTTCCCATCTCACCCGTCAACGCCGCTGCTCCCAGGTTCCAGAGAGGAATGGCTGCCGTCATGCATGGATAGAATCGAGTCGCTTTATGAAAGAGATAAAAATCATCCGTCAATCATTTGCTGGTCGCTTGGCAATGAGTGCAGTGCAGGTGCAAACTTCAAAAAGATGTATGACTACATCAAGGAAAAAGACAGCACTCGCTTTGTGCATTATGAATCAATTTGGGATGATTTTGAAAATGCTCGCAACGTGACTGATGTTTACTCAATGATGTATGAAAAGCCGTGGGATATTGAAGCAAAAATGAAGAAGTACAAGGATAAGCCTTATATGCTTTGCGAGTATGCTCACGCAATGGGTAACTCATTTGGCGGCAATGAAAAATACATGGCTTTGCTTTCTGATTATCCGCAGTTCTTCGGTTTATTTGTGTGGGATTTTGTTGACCAGGGTATCAGAACCAAAACCGAGGATGGCAAGGAATATATCGGCTATGGCGGTGATTTTGGTGACGACCCGAACGACGGAAACTTCTGCGGCGACGGTTTATTATTTGCTGACAGAACCGAAAGTCCGAAATTGGCCGAAATGAAACGCATCTATCAGAACGTTGATTTTGAAGCAATAGATGCAAAAAAAGGCAAGGTTAAGATAACAAACAACTTCATGTTCTCAAATCTTTCAGAATATAATCTGCACTGGCAGCAGATAAGCCGCAACAAGGTTGTTAACAGCGGTGATATTGTGGTTGAGGTTGCACCCGGTGAAACAAAAGCAGTTGACCTCGGAATCAGCAAAGATATCGACGGTGAGTGGTATCTTAATTTGCTGTTTGAACTTAAAGATGCTGTTAAATGGGCAAAGGCCGGCCATGTTGTTGCCAAAAAGCAGTTTGTAATTAATGAATATCAGATTAAGAAAACAGAAATAAAGAAAGAAGAAATGACAACAAGAACCGAATACGGGACGATATATGTTACGGGCGGAGATCTTGAAGTTCGCTTTTCAAAAAGAACACATCGTCTTTATTCAATCAAAAAGAACGGAACGGAACTGCTTGATTCACCAATCGTTCCCGAATTTTGGAGAGCGATGACTGACAACGACCGCGGAAACCACATGCATGTTCGCTGTGCGATGTGGAAAAATGCAGGAGCAGATTCATCGTTTGAAATCGCTGAAGTTAAGGAAAAAGGCAAAACAGTTGTTGTCAGAACAAAACTTTGTGTGCATACTTTCCCGCATGAAAGCATGGGCGAAATAGTTTATACTATCGGCTCAAACGGAATTCATGTTGAGTTCTCATTCGAACCTGCAAAGGGTCTGCCCGAACTTCCGCAGGTGGCTTTGTCCATCAATCTTGCGCAGAGTTTTTATTCCCTTGAATATCTTGGTAAAGGCCCGCACGAAAACTATGTTGACCGTGCAAAAAGTGCAGATATAGGACTTTATAAAACCGACATCACCGATCTTTATACACCGTATCTTAAGCCACAGGAGCACGGCGAAAGAACCCAGGTGAGATACGCTGTGCTCAAAGGCGCAAAACAAACGCTGACAATCGAGGCAGACAAGAGCATTGAACTTAATGTTTGCCGCTGGACTGTTGATGAACTTGAACGCGCAAAGCACGGTTGCGATCTTTCGGCGAATGATAAACCGTATGTCAAAGTTGCCGCATATCAGACAGGTATAGGCGGCTATGACAGCTGGGGTGCAAAAACACTTGATGAATACACCGCAAAATCAGGCGAAAAGTATAAACTCGGTTTCACGATTATTCCTGATGTGAGATAAGAAAAGCGTTGAGTTCATCCATTGAGTATATTGTGGATGAGTCAGAATATTTATTAAAAATAAGAAGGATGCGATCATAATGAAAAAATCACAGAGCAATCCGATTGCCGCAATCTGTGCGGTAACAACCCTTGTTGTGCTTGAAATTGCAGTAAGACGCTGCATGAGAAGATACGGCAGAGGAAGATAATTTCAAGTAATAGTGAAGGGATGCGGGTGAAGTTGTACCTGTCGCTATTTACAGTCCGCAACGGAAGATGAGAGGTATCTTGTAGGGTCGACCCAATGCGGTCGACCCGAATCTACTAAAAGAAAAAGAGAGCAAATATGGAAAAGAATAAAAAGAAAACAGGCAAGGGCAATGGTTGTACACTTTATAAAAAATGCGGCGGCTGCCAACTGCAAAATATGACATACCCCGAACAACTCAGTTTTAAACAGGCTAAGTGTATCAAAACGCTTGGAAGATTCGGTTTCGTTGATGAAATCATCGGCATGGACAAACCTTATCACTATCGCAACAAAGTGCAGGCAGCATTCGGCACTGCGAGGGGCGGTAAAATCATTTCAGGTGTATATCAGTCATCAAGCCACAATATTGTGCCTGTTGACGATTGCAAACTTGAGGATGAAACTGCCGATAGGATCATTGTTGATATCAGAAACCTATTGCCGAGATTCAAGCTGACTGCGTTCAACGAGGACACAGGCAGGGGATTTCTTCGTCATGTGCTCATCAGACGTGGCTTTGCAACAGGTGAAGTCATGGTAGTGCTTGTTACAGGCTCAAATCTGTTCCCGAAAAAGAACCAGTTTATCAATGAGTTACTGCGTCAGCACCCGGAAGTTACAACAATCGTGCAAAACATAAATCCGTCACACACAAGCCTTGTTCTTGGCGAAAAAGAAATCGTACTTTACGGTGACGGATATATTGAAGATATTTTGTGCGGCAAGAGATTCAGAATTTCTCCTAAATCATTCTATCAGATAAATCCAACTCAAACCGAAGTGCTTTATAGAAAAGCAATCGAATTTGCAGGCTTAACAGGCAAGGAAACAGTTCTTGATACATACTGCGGGATCGGAACCATTGGGCTTGTTGCCGCCGAAAAAGCAAGGCATGTAGTCGGAGTTGAACTCAATCCTGATGCGGTTCGTGACGCAAAAATCAACAAGAAACTGAACGACACCGGCAACATCATATTCTTTTGTGCAGATGCAGGAAAGTTCATGGTTGAATCGGCGAAAAACCATGAAAAGGCGGATGTTGTTTTCATGGACCCACCGAGAGCAGGAAGCGACATGAACTTTCTCAAAAGCATTGTGACACTTTCGCCAAGAAAGGTTGTTTATGTTTCGTGCAACGTTGAAACTCAGGCAAGAGATTTGGCTTACCTTTGCAAAAACGGGTATAAAGTGACAAAAATTCAACCCGTGGACATGTTCCCGCATACTGTGCATGTGGAATGTGTGACCCTCTTAACCCGCAAGGCATAACACTTAAGGATATATTCACACTTATTGATGACAAGATTAAGTAGGCTAGGATGTTGTAGTTGTTTTTTGATGTATATCATCATTCCATTAGTTTTACACAACAATAAATTCCCTACCCAATACATTTAATTAGGGGGAACGAAAATGAAGTTCTGATTTGATTCAGAACTTCATTAATCATTTATAAAACAGATTCTGTTAGTACAATACCTTTGAAAGAACAAAGCAAGTCCATAATGCAACAACAAAAGCGCCTTCGGCAGGAATCGCCAGCTTTGTGTAGGGGCATTTCCAACCTTTGTCTACGCATAGGAAGATGCTCCTTGTGACAAAAACGGTTGTTGCAAAAAACAGGCCGAATATACCGGTGTTTTGAGTGCAAGAGTAAGATAAAGCAAAAATGCGCCGAGTGCGAATGAAATACCGCCGTAGTAAACTCTGATTTCGGTTTTTCCGGCATTGTCAACCGGTTTGATCGAAAAGCTTTCCGCATTTTTCAACGGCTTTGCGATGAACACAATCGCCATGCCGAAAAAGTACCCGACAAGACCTATTACGGCGACAGCCGCGGGGATGTTTGATGCTAAAATTTCTTTGATTTCTGACATAGTATTTTCTCCTTCTTTCGGAAACTACTGATCAACTCAGCAGTTTCCTTTTATTTTACCTGATTATATCACGGCATTTTTGAATTTTCAATCAATAAAATTCGGAAAGATTGAAAATTCAAAATATATTATAATGAAAAAGGAAATCAATACACCTGAAAGTTCTTTTATAGCGAAAATATTAATTGCTTTTAAACTAAATATATACTATTTATTAACGTGCGAAATTACATCGCGATGATTTTTCACTACATTTGTCTACATGTTACATTTTGGAAACATTTAACGCAAAAGTTTTTCATAATTTTGTATATATCAACAATTAAACTTTGCCAATTATAATAAAAAATAGTTAAAATGACTTGCAAACGTTAAAAAAGTATGATAGAATGAGTTTGCTTATATAATGCCCGTATAGCAATTGCATCATGCGGGATGCAAATTTATACCAAGTGGGCAAATAGAATAAAAAAGGAGATTTTTCACAAATGAAAATCGCAAAGAAAACGCTGAGCGTTGTTTTGTCACTCATTATGATTATGAGTACATGCTCCGTTTGTTTCAGCAGCCTTTCGCTGACTGCATTTGCTTCAAGAAACTATACGGCTGACAGAGTTCGTGATCTTGTTAATGCAGCAGTTGATGGCAAGGCTGTCAGCAATTGGAGCGGCTCATGGAACGGCGAAGACGGTTCGTTCACAGGTGACAACGGTTTGGCACTTGATGCAGCGGAAGCAGTTTATGACTTCGCTGTTTCATCAGCAGGCGGCTTGCGCCAGGCTGTTATCGACAATACTGCCAATCAGTTTCCGTATGGCTCTTCTGATAACAAGTCAGTTAAAGCCGGCACTTATATTCACGGTTCACCGAACGCATCTAATGAACTCGCTGACACGGTGATAGATGAAGTCGGTGTGACATCTGCTGAAGCAAAAGCTTTCATCAAAGCAGTTCTCGGTAACGGCGGTGATACTACGATCAAGGGTTGGGATAGTGCTTATACAACCACTGTAACCGGCGCCAGACAGAGTAAAAGTGTTGGTGATGACGTTACAACATCAAGTAATACCGGTTTCAAGAACCAAGTTAATGCTGTAACAAAGACTGTAACAATTACAACCGATGTTAACGCTTATCTTGCAAGATTCAACAGAAAAACTATCAATGATGCTTCAGAATCAGTTAGATTGAGTGCTGTCTACACCTATGAACACGGTGCAGGCAGATATGCTAGAGTTACATCAAAAGGTAGCATTTTCACCCAATGGAAGGCTATGATTTATGAATGGCATCAGCTCAATAATGTTTCTCGTACCCTTGGTGATACAGATGAAACTACTGTGCCTCTTCTCAAAAAGTATCTTGATCTCATCCCGGAAGAAATGATCAGCGTACCATATGATACTATGCTCACATGGACTGCTGATGCTCTTAAGGCTCAGTATGATAAAGTAGGCGGATATCTTTTCGGTGATACAGACGCGGGTATCGCAGGTTTGACAAACGAGTCATTCTATGTTGCAAAAGTTATTGATGTTTACTTCCCGAATATTAAAGGATACTACGATAATCTTTACAAGGCATATAATGTTGTTCTTGCAAAGAATGCAATGGATGTTCTCAATACTTATATTGGATCAACATATGATGACACAAACGAAAGCGAAATGAACGAACTTCACGGCGCAGTTTCCACCGCATGGGATAACTACGGTCTTGTTGATAAGGATCTTGCCGAGGAAGTTATTAAAAGCTATCCTATCATCGGCACATACGGTTCAGTTGAAGCTTTTGAAAAAGCTGCTAACGATTATATCGTTGAACTTTACAAAAATCTTTCAACAATCAAAATTCGTCAGCTTAAATCACAGCTTGAAAACTTCATCGTTGCTTACGGCGCACAGGTAGCTGACCCGAAAGCAGATGAAACTGTTATTGACAGTGAACTTCTTGCAGAAGTCAATGCAATGTATGCAGGTTATAACAGAAGCATGACCGAATATGCAACAAGCACTGACGCACGTGTTGTTGAATTCTATTATGAAATCTTCAATGACGGCAACTTCCTTGAAGAAACTGTTAAACCGTTTGCAACTGCTCTTAAGCTTATTGTAAACGAAAGAGAAGCAGAAAGTGTTGCTGCTGAATATCTTAAAAACCTCACATATTATGCAACTTCAGCAAGCGTTGTTACTCTTAAGAACGCTCAGGCTACTGCAAGATATGATGAACTTGAAGTGATGGACACAACCATCGCAGATGCATATAACGCATGGAAAACTGCTCTTGACAACAACGAAGACCTCACAAACTATGCTTTCAGAGCATTGTTTGAAAATGACTATCAGGGTATTATCACTGATGCTCTTGAAGTTACAAAGGCAAACGTTAAGGGCCGTAACGATGCTCAGCTTGCTAACATCGCAGCATATGCTGAGGGTGTAAGCGACTGGTCAAGTGCAATCACACTTTATAACTTCTCAGCTGTTCAGAGTGCTGTTAACAGTTTTGATACCGATCTTTACAATTACTGCTTGGCAAAAGGCTGGGTAGATGAAAACTTGCAGAATGTTTTCAAATCATTTGATGTTATCAATGAAGCTGTTAAAGATTTCAAAGCAAACGGCGGTTACATCGACTCGATGAAAACTGAACATCTCTATGATGAAAACGGTGTGTTCAATACCCGTTATGCTGGCAGCAAATGGGACGAAGCAGTCGGTGAACTCGGATATCCGAACGACGTTGCAAGAGGCAACGGCGAAAATGATGATTTTGATGTAACAAAATCAAACGTTGAAACAACAATTGAAAAACTCGACAAATTCGTTTCATCAAACGATTTCGCAGACCTTGTTGGTCTTAGCGACCTTATCTATAAGTCAAAAGTTGAAAGTGCCGAAAAGAAGGGCGAAGATACTTCGGCAATTGTGAAGGAAGAATATGCAAATCTTTCAGAAGTTATCGAATCACTTCTTGACAGTGTTCTCTTCACAGACGACATGTTCAACACGATCATGAGCGCTATTTACCCGATGATCGTTAACCTTCTTGAGCCGATGCTTAAAGATCTCGGCGGTCTTAGTGTTGACGGAATTACAAAGAGCGAAAAAGAAGGTGCATCCGGTTATCTTGATCTTGAAGTACTTGCCAAAGACGTAGACTTAGCAGGTCTGTCATTAGTAGGCGGTCTTGATGTTTATCTTGACGGACTGTATGATACAGATACATTGCCGACATTGGCTGAATCTCTCGGTATCTATATTTACCCGTCATCATTGGGTAACCTTATAAAGAAGAACTATCCTCAATACAGTGCTATTGCTGATGAACTTATAGCAGCAGGACGCAACTGGGCTGTACTTGTTGGTGATGACGGCGATATTCCTCTTGAATTCAATTGGAATGTTAAAGATTACAACAGCTTTATTACAGTTCTTTCAATAGTTCTTGATTCACTCGGCGATTTGCTTAATGCAGTTTTGTTCAGCGAAGATGTTGGGCTTACAACAACCGGTAATGCTGCATATGCAGACGGTGAAATCGGTATTTCAGGTGTACATCCCGCTCTTCATACCAAGGCAGGTCTTGGCTTAACACTTGGCGGTTTGAATCTCTATGAGAATTTGTGGTGCAAACTTCTTGATGCACTCGGAGTTCATGATTACAATGCAAAGATAACAGCGTCTTCATCAACTTCGGTTAAGGCTCATGCATTGTTTGACCCGATCATAGATTTGATTCATGAGATAGCTAACGCTCCTGTTGAAAAGATCTTCGATATTATTCCTAATTTGTTATACGTTCTTTCAATGGATAAAATAACAGACGTTGTTAAAACCTTGAAGATCGATGTTACACTCGATTTGAATGTTAACTGGGAAACTACAGAAGGTAATGACTTCTTTGCAAACCTTGCTGTTCAAACAGTTAAGTTGGCTAAGGGTTCTATTGACCCTGTTTTGAAGGGACTTACTACTCTCACACTTGACATTGCAGACATGCTTTTGAAAGATGACGACGGAAATTCAGTTTCAGTTTCTCAGTTCATTTCAAACATGCTTGGTGTTAACCTTGATTATACCAACATCAACCTTCTTCTTGAAGCAGTAATGGAAATGCTCGGAATGGAACTTTCACTTCCGGCACTTGACGTTGGTAAAGTGATTTCAACTTCAACCTATCGTGAATACAAAAACGGCTTCGGCAACACAGTATTTACCCTTGATGCAGACAGAGCAGACATTCTCTACTATATTATCGGTTGGGTACTTGGTGCTGTAGGTTCAGAAGGAATTCAGGATATGATTCTCGGCCTTATCAACGGCACACCTGATGAATCAACAGGTGAAGTTGCAGAGCCGATGGATGAATCTCTCGTTCAGTTTATCACAGATCTCCTTACAAATCTCGGCAACAATGCCGATGATGTAATCGCAGCTCTTATCGAACTCTTCAATCCCAAAACATATGACACAATTGATATGGAATGGGTAAATCCGGATAAGGCAACAACAGGCGATTATGACACATCAGGCGTTCCGTATCTCGAATATGGTAACGACTGGACACGTGAAAAAGCACAGTATGTTCTTGACAACGTTGACAACATTCTCAACTCAGTTGTTAAGATGATCAATCCTGAAAGTGACGAAACAATCAACGAAATGCTTCAAAGATTGCTTAACTCACTGTTCAACAACAACAACATTGACGGAGTTGTTGAGTTCTTCATTCAGCTTGGATACATGATCAACAATGACGCAGTTTATGACTTGCTTGCAAAGCAGGTAAATCTTGAACTCAGATCATGGGCAGCAACATTCGGCGAATACTTCCCGGATATTGTCAGCCAGTATGTTGCTGAAGGCGAAGAAGGCCCTGACTTCTCAAAGGTTAAGAAGATCGAGGGTGTTAGAGTTGCAAAAGACGCAGATGGCAACCTCATCAAAGCCGTCAAAGACGGAAAAGAATATGTAACATGGGAATATCTTGACGAAGCAACAGGCGAATACGTAGCATTTGTTGACACAGACAAGGACGCATTTGTAACACTCTTCCTTAAGATTATGGATCCGTTTGCAGACATCCTTGCAATGGTATTCTCAGGCGCTGAACTTAATATGTTCAACGATGCACTTACAATTAAGGGTTATAAGAGTTATGCAAACTCAATCGGTATCCTCCTTGAAATCCTCGGTGTTTATGAACTTTCTGAGGAAGAGATGAACGGATACAATCATATTCTCACTCAGGATGAATATGATGCAATGGATCCCTCTGATGCTCTTAACTACATCATCAGCCAGTTCGTTGCATACATTGACTATGTACTCAGCGGCAACACAATTGAAAAGGTAATTGAACTTATTCCGAGATTCACATATTTCGTTGAGTCAAACGGACTTTCAGTTGTTCTTCACAACCTTCTCATGCCGATCCTTGTTATCCTTGACGACATCAGACCTATCCTTGATGTAAATCTTAATAATGTTGCAACAACATTGCTTTCAGATATACTCAACCAGGTATCTGACGCTCTCGACAGCGGCGAAGAAATCAAAATTGAGCTTGCTCTTGACAAGATTCTTGGTGCTATTACCGGTCAGGGTATCAGCGACTTTGATCCTGCTCACAAGACATACAGCATTACACTTGACCACTTCACAATGACATCGCTCATAGGTTGGGTAGATACATTCTTCGGCACAAACCTTGCAAACAGCCAGCTTGTAACAGAAGGTGTTAAGGCGGTTCTTGCACAGCCGAAGAAGATTGAGAATTCTGTAATCGGCACAGCATACGGTTCAAATATCTCAACTGTTGATTCACTTACAATCTTTGTAAGCTCACTCGTTGAAGCACTCCAGGCTCCGAGCGCAGACAAAGAAACATCAAACGGTGAAACAATCTGTGCATTTGTTCAGAGCGTTCTGCCCGCAGATGTAGAAATCGACATCCTCGAAATCTACAATGCAGTTATCAGCATCATCAACGGCCTTGAAATTGAATATAAGAATCCTGACTGGGGTTACATGTTCACAGGTTCATATGATGCAGAAGAAGGCATCGTAGGACTTCCCGAACACACAATCAAATATCTCGAATACGACAATGACTGGGATAAGGAAACAGCAGCTAAACTTGATGAATCATTCGATGCACTTGTTGATGTTATCCTTAACATGGTTCTCGGCGAGGACAACAGCATTGCTCAGCTTATCAACGGCGTTCTTGAGGACAATGTTTACACTGACGCAAACCTTAAGACAATCGTTGAACTCATCGTTAACGCAGTCGGCGGCTTTGATGAATCACTTCGCGGACTTGTTGACGCATCACTTGACACAAATATCGGCGCATGGTTCGATATGTGCGACAAGACAACAGACGAAGAAGGCAACACAGTATACGTTCTCAAAGAAGGTTACTTCGGTGTTGACACAGCAGCAAACAAGAAAGCAGCATTTGTAGACGGTATCAAGAAAGTACTTGCTCCGGTAAATGAAGTTCTTGCATGGCTGTTCTTCGGTGATGATTATACCTTCCTCACAGGCACTAAGACTGATAAGGACGGCAACTACATCTATAACGACGTAATCACAATCGCAGGCGGCAAAGGCTATGCATATGGTCTTGTTCCGATTCTTGAAGCACTTGGCTGCAACATGCCTTCAGCTGAATCATTCAAGGGTGCGGACGGTAAGTATGACGTTGGCGCAGCAGTTGAAGCTATCCTCAACGCAGTTCTTGCAAAGGTTGATGATATCTCAGGCAAACCGGCTAACGAAGTTCTTGCACTTATCCCGAATCTTATCTACTTCATCAATGCAAACGGCCTTAGCACTTCGCTTAGCAACCTTCTTGCATGTTTGACAGGCGTTCTTGATCAGTTCGCTCCGATACTCAAACTCGTTCTTAAGACAGACGATGTTACTCTCGGCGCACTTGTTAAACAGCTTGCAGGTATTGACATTGATATCACAGACCTTTCAATGGAAGCAATCCTTAATCTTGTTAAGGAAAATGTTGAAGGACTTGTAATCAGCGATCAGATTTGCGAATTGATTGCAACATTCTATATCGGCGAACTTAAGCAGTATGTTTCTGCAAACGGCGAATTCGCTTACAGAATGCAGTACAATGATAAAGAATCAAGAGCAGACATGATAACAATCATTCTCAGCCTTGCACTTGATATTCTTAAATCAAACAGAGAATTGTTCAGCGGACTTCTTGGTGACGATATTGTCAGTGTTATCTTCGGTATCCTTGACGGTATCGTAAGCGACATCACATATATTGAACCTAACTGGGCATATATGTATGACGGTGAAGATGCACTTGCTAAACTTGCTGCAAACGGACTTCCGAAACGCACAGGCCTTGCTTATACAAACTACACCAAGTATACAAACAACTGGAATGACAAGACAGCTGAATATCTTGCTGATAATCTCGGTCAGATCATCAACGATGTAATCGGTGCACTTAAGGGTGACGGTTCAACAGTCGGAACAATTCTTGAAGCTGCTCTTGCAGATAACGTTTACAAAGACGACGTTCTCAACGCAATCATTCCTGAAATAGTTAAACTCCTCGGCAATCTCGACAAGGCTATTCTTGATGCAGTCGGTGCTGTTCTCGGTGCTGATATTGATGCATGGTTCAAGATGTGTGACATTGAAAGAGATGCTGACGGCAAGATCGTTAACGTAACATGCACAAAGAAATGGAACGTTAACTCAAGAGATACATTCGTTGCTGCTCTTACAGAGGCTGTTGCTCCTGCAAGCAGAATCATTGAATGGCTCTTCCTCGGCAAAACTTACACATTCTTCAACGACATCAATGGTGATGACGTAATCACAATCGCAGGCGGCCAAGGCTATGCAAACGGAATCGCACCTCTTCTTGAGGCTCTCGGCTGTGAAGCAAAGCAGGCAGGCGATTACAGTAACGGTGCAGAAGCAGTAAGCTATGTTGTTGCAGCTATCCTCGGCAAAGTATCAGACCTTTGCACAGGTGATACTGTAGGCAAGCTTCTCGATATACTTCCGAATCTTGTTTACTTCATCAACGCAGGCGGTATCGGAACTGTTGTAACAAACGTTCTTGCTCCTGTTGAAGCACTTCTCGGTGCTGTTGAATCACTCATTGGTGAAATTGATATCGAAGGCCTTATCGGCTTCCCGATCAAGAACATCACATTCTCAACTATTCTCGATCTTCTTACTGACGCAACCGGCATCAAGCTTAGAGCTGACAGCAAAGAATTCATTGAAAACTTCTATATCGGTAAGGTTGAAGCTTATGAATCTGTAAACGGCAAAACAGCTTATAAGATGTCTTACTCAAACAAAGAAACAAGAAGAGATATGCTTACCATCCTTCTTTCACTTGTTATTGAAAACGTTAAGTATGAGGACAACGAAGAACCTTTGACAAAGCTTCTCGGCGAAGAAGTTTATGGCTCAATTTATAAGGTTCTCACACTCACAGAAGCAAAGGCAATGCAGGAGTTCTCATGGCTCTACACTGAATATGCTGATACAAACAAGACCTTCACTGCAATTGACACATCAGTTCAGTTCAAGGGCACATACAACGACATTTGGTCAAGAGAAAAGGCACAGTATATTGCTGATAGACTTCCGGACTTCATTGATAACATTCTTTGCTTGCTCGGCTTCGAAATCAACGGTGTACAGATTAAGAACCTCACAAGTCTTATTGATGAACTTCTCAACGGCAATCTCTATACTCAGGCTAACGCTGATGCAATCCTTAATGCATTAAGAGGTCTTGCTACTCAGATTTCACAGCTTGAACCGTATGGCAAATATGTTGTTGCACTTTTTGATTCTGCATTTGGTCTTGACCTCACAGCATGGAACAACATGACTGTTACTGTTAAGAACGGTGACAAGGATTCATTTGCAGATGCACTTGCAAAAATCGTAACTCCGCTTCATCCGATTCTCAAGGTTCTTCTTGCCGGTGAAGACATCAGCTTCTTCTATAACATAGAAGGTAAGACCCAGATCGTTATCCCCGGTTCTGAAGGTTATGCATACGGTATCATTCCGTTGCTTGAAGCACTTGATTGCAAGAACGTTGCAACACCTGATGAATTCAAGAAGATTATCAACAAAGATCCTGCAAAGGCAGTAAGAGCTGTTATCGATCCGATTCTTGCAAAACTTGATGACATTGCAAAAGATCCTGCAAACAAGATCTTTGACATGATTCCGGAACTCGTTTACTTCATCGATTCTAACGGTCTTGACACTTGCGTAAACAACATTGTTAACTCTGTTGACACTGTTCTTGCAGCACTCAGCCCGATTATCGGTAAAGCAAGCATCATGGAATTGCTCGGTCTTGATCTTAAGACATACAACTTTGAATGGCTTGTAAACTTCGCAATGGATAAGCTTCAGGAACTCACAGGATATGACTTCACACCGATTGCAATGGATCCGATTGCTGAACTTACCACAGGTAAGGTTGTAAGTTATAAATCTATGAATGGCGAAACATATTACAAGATGCAGTATGCATCAAATATGGACAGAGCCGACATGGTAACTGTTATCCTTCGTCTTGTTGTTAAGTTTGCAGTAATGGACGAGAACAGACAGAAGGTTAAGGATCTCTTCAAAGATTATATTACCGACGAAAAATCATACACTGCAGCATGTGACCTCATCGACTTCGCCGCAACAAAGGTTGCAGAAGATCCGTCAATGAGCGGTATCCTCTTCGTAATCTACTACATCTTCTACGGTCTTGATAAGGGCTTTGACGGCGCAGATAAGATTTATCACAATGTTAACAATGTTTGGAAAACAATCCTCAAGAGCTTTGACGAAAGCGGCAACCCGTATCTGATGGCTGCTTCAAAGATCATTAAGGATACTCTTAACAAGCATCTTGACGGTATATTCGACGAAGATGGTCTTGCATCTGATGGTACACTTACCTTCTGGCAGAAAATCCAGGCATTCTTCCAGAAAATTATTAATTGGTTTAAAAACCTTTTCAAATAATTTGAAGAAGAAACCGTTAGAGGTAACTCGAACTTAGTGATTAACTAAAGTCACAACAAAATCCCCAAGCTTAGAAATAGGCTTGGGGATTGTTTTGATATATTGTTGGATGTTAAAATCTTACAGAAACATCCATTTCATTCTATAAGCATTAAATAAGAAAGCCATAACTGCACGGCCTTTGTTGCTTGACTTCTTGAACTGCATTGTATATAATTAAACCACTTTATCGAAGTGATAATGTGAAAATTTGCAGAGAGGAGCGATTACGGGTAGGCTCATAAAGTTTCATGCTATTTGAGCGATACCATGTATCGCATGGCGATTAATATGATTGTTGCAATTTACAGTATCATTATTTTTGCTGCGTGTACCGTTGGGGCGATTGTTGGCATAGGCGGCGGTGTAATAATTAAACCGCTGTTGGATTTTATCGGATTCCATAGTATCGAAGTGGTTGGATTCATCTCAACTTGTGCAGTTTTTGCTATGAGCATCAGTTCATCTGTTAAGCATATTACCGCAAAAACAAAAGTTCAGCCGAAGATTGTGTTGCTTGTGTCCGTCGGATCAATTTTTGGTGGAATTATAGGCAATGAGATTTTTGATTTTGCGTTTGAGCAGCTTAACACTAACATCGTCAAAGGTGTCCAGGCGGTTATAATCGCATCGTTTATTATTTTTGTTATTTTCTATGTCAACTCGAAAAATATTAAAAGCTTTAAAATTAAAAATCCTGCGGTGATTGTGCTTGTTGGATTAATGCTCGGACTTTTGAGCGCATTTTTGGGCATTGGCGGCGGACCGGTTAATACCACATTTTTGGTGTTGCTGTTTTCGTTTACGTTGAAAGAGAGCGCTGTTTATTCAGTTGCGATTATCTTTTTCAGCCAGCTTAGTCAGCTTGTCACAATATTTATCAACAATCAATTTGAGCCATATAAAGAGTATTGGTTGATTATATTGATTGCTATGTCAGTGTCAGTTATCGGCGGACTCATCGGCTCTAAGCTTAACAAGAAGCTGTCAAACAAGGTGATAACCAAAATTTTCTCCATTGTGCTTGCATTGGTTGCAGTTATTAATATTTATAATGCGGTGACAGGATTTATTGGTTGACGTGGATTAGGTAGATAAAAAATTAATCAAGGTAAGGACTTAATGAGCCTTACCTTGTTCTTTTATTCATCTGTTATTTCAAATAATTCATTCGGTGTACAGTTAAGTAGTCTGCACATAGTTTCAATATTTTCATATCTTATTGATTTAGTTTCGTTGTTAACCATTTTATTAAAGTTTTGGTAACTCATTCCTAACTGTATATATAACCAATACTTACTTCTATTATTTTCTTTAAGTAACTCTAATGCACGCAATTTAATCATATTTATCCTCACTATATCTAATGTTTTAGTTAGATAATAATATATAAAAACTTATTGACAAATAGACTATTGCATTATATAATGTAAACATTAGATATCAAAAATAAAGGTAGGTATATTATGAGTAATTTTCATGAACAGACTTTGAGATGTATCAAATTTGAAATCACTAAGGAAGAAGCAATCGAAAAGCTGTGTAGTACTTTTGCTTCAAAGAAAACACCGGAAGACATTTTTGAAAAGACTATACTTTTGCGATGCGATAGGATGTATTTGCCTCAATATATATTCATTGTTGACTATAATTATATGTGTGAGGCTGGAATATATCTATTAAATGACGAAGGAAAACGAATTGGAGACACTGTATACCAAACAATCTGTGGAACATCAGGATATTCATTTTGCAAGAGAGCAACTGATGACAGCTTAGCATTTATCCCCGACAACTTTTTTCCTGATTATAGGTATTGTCTTGATAACAATTCTCAAGAAATTGAACTTGATCTAATTGATATATTGGTATGTTCTAAAAATAGTCTTTCTTGGGAGGATGTGTTTAATTCAAATGCAGTTAAAAATTACGTCGGAGAAGAAATGAAAGATGGTGTTTACAAAAATGTAAATAAGGAAATTTCAAAGAAAATTGGAAATGATAGATTCAGATTTTTTCTTACAAAAGAACATAGTTCTGATATGAGTAAAGAATTTGATTACGAAATAACGGAGTTTTCTATTGCATCTATGCTTATCCCGGTATACCAAATATCGTTCAAGTATGCAGAAGAAACATATACATTATATGTAAACGGCTGTAATGTGAAGAAAGGATGGCTGTCAAACAACGAAGTATATAGCGCTTCTCTTCCTGTTGATACAACAAAAGTAAAAGGCATTTTTTCAAAAATATCAGCTAACAAAGCAAAAAAGTTGCATAAAGAAGAAACTATGCAGTTAGCTAAAGATAGATGGATTGAGCAAATCAGAGAGGAGGTGTAAGACTATGGCAAGATGTTACTACTTAGAATGGCAGAGCAGAGGAATGTGGAGCGGTGATTATGTGTGCAAACTTTGCGGAAAGCACATGGAAGAAAAAGATGCACATGTTAAGTATGTCTGTGACGCGGAATACGGGGATGAATATAAAAAGTGCCCTATTTATAAAGATTATGCTTAAAACAGGACAGAAATATGTATTTGTAAACACATAGTAGAAACAGCTCAACTAAAAAGATTACAAGACTGTTGAATGAATAGTCTTGTAATCTTTTTTACGGTTATAATTAGTTGTAATGAAAAACCATATCAATTAAATTTAACAACTGAAAAATCTCTAATTAAGCGGTAAGTATAAAAACTAAAAATCCCACTGACGTTAAACATCGGGTGGGATCAATTATTGTGTTGTTATAACTTACTTCTTCTGCGGACCGTTATATCCCTGTGTTTCCTGGAACTTCGCAATTTTGTCGATTACGCTGAGAATAACTTCAAAGCCGTCACCGACTGTTTCAAGTTCGAAACGCTCCGGCATATCGCGCCATGTGTGATAGTAATATGTAAGAACAGGATTCTGAGCAGCAAATGTAACTGATTTGATACCTGCTTTTGTCATCGGTGTGCTGTCGCAACCGCCAACAGGGTTGTGGATGCAACCGTTTGTTTTGCTCTGAATGTTCATTTCGCTGAATGTGTCCTTGAACATTTTTTCCATGTCGGTGTCAAAGCGAGTGAACTGCCAATCGTCTTTAATAACAACTTCAAAGTAATCTTTATCGGCAACGGAGTCAATGTTGATGTTCCATGCGTTTTTGAGGATGTCCTCGCCCTTGTGTTCCTGAGTGAAAGCAAGTGAACCTCTAAGACCTGCTTCTTCACTGCCGCAGTTGAAATCGATGATACGGCAGTTTTTCGGCATCTTGTCGGGGTTCTCTTTGAAATACTTGGTAACTGCATAGCTGAGAGCACAACCTGTTGCGTTGTCCATTGCACCACGTGATGCGTTGCGAGGATTCGGGTCAGCCCACATAACAACAAGGAAAGAGCCAATTGCTGTTATGATCGGAAGAAAATGCATTGCAAATTCAAAATTGATGTATGAAGATGAATTCAAAACTTTGAATGCCCAATATGCACCTGTTAAGTCGCCTGCGTGGATGATTGTCATTGCGATTGAAACTGCCATCATGAAGAAAACGCAGATTGCGCCGAAACCAACCTTGCCATAGGTTGCAATGATTCCGAGCACAGGCTTATCTCTATATTTATAGGCATGCTCAGAGTGGCGCCATGTCCAGCTTGTGTCGGTGTGACCTGAAAGGATGATTGTGTAGTCATATTTTCCGTCTTCGGGAACGAGTTCGCCATAGGTGTTCTGTGAAATTTCCTGCTTGAAGAACATATCAAACCATGTTCTGTAAAGGAAAACGCTTGCAATGAGCCATACGAAAACAGCAATTGACGCAAGAGCCATGCCGAACCACACTGATGAAATACCAAGTGCGATGTAGGTAAGGCCGCTGAGTATTACACCGAACCAGCCTGCATAAGGGATGCCGCCGATTGATGATCTTGGAGAAACGGCAAATTCTTCTGTTTTCGGTTCAATGCCGATTTCGCGAAGCTTGTCGCCCATGTACTCGGCATATTTCTTTTCGCCGTCAGAGCCGGGAAGTCGCGAGCCGATTTTCTTGGCAGCATGTTCAACAATGTCGAATGCTTCCCTGGCATATTTTCTTGTTTCTTCTTTCATTTTGTACCCCCAAATGTGATATAAATATTATTCTGTTGACCACACAAAAATAGACACTTGTGCAGTTTGACTTATTTATTTTACCACTAATCTCCAAAAAGAACAACAGATATCACAAAAATTTTATTTTTGTTAATCAGTTTTTTTGACAATATGCGGGTACTGCGTACGGCTATGATGCGTGGAAGATTGTGTCTGTCGTAAGGTTTAGTCCGCAAGTGCTTGCGCACGGCTCATATTGCGGGAAAGATTGTGCCTGTCGAAAGATATTGTCCGCAGAGGAAAAATGATACTTAAGGGAAGAGATGTAAATTTGTAACGAGTTCATGTAAAAAATTATTTTTGTAGTACCTTGTTTCAACTAAAACTTTACATTACATATAACGGTAAGTCTGTATC
>JAMPDR010000028.1 GCA_023665555.1 Ruminococcus sp. | reverse complement strand
TCAGCGTTTTGCCGTTGCTGTCTTTTACTGTTACTGACGGTGTTTTTGCTTTACCGTCATAGACATATGATGTCTTAGAGAGTTTAACGCTTGCAATCTTAGCAATTGCGACGGTTGAAATTGTCTTATTGCAAACAGTGCATGTCGTCACTGTTTTGCCGGCCTTGCTTGCGGTTGCTTTGGTGATTGTAACTTTTGGTTTATGACCTGTTGCTTTTATTGTTGTTACATCTGTTTTGGCATTGCAGCGTGTGCAGTGGTGCGATTTGCTTCCTGCTGATGTACATGTGGCTTTTTTGTCGGTTGTCCATGTTTTGCTGTAGTTGTGACCGAGTTTGGCGATTGCCTGTGTTTCGGTTTTTCCGCATACAGAGCAAGTGTGAGATTTTGAGCCGTTTGTGGTGCAGGTTGCGTTTTTGATTGTTTTCCATGCACCGAAGTTATGTATTGTTGCTTTCTCTGCTGAAACAAGAACATCATAATTCGGAACATATTCTTTCAGCGAATCATCAAGTTCGTCATATGTTTTTCTTGCGGCGATAATAATTGTTTCGCTTTGTGCGGTGAGGTTTGTTCCGAAGGCTGAAATTGCATCAGCTACAACGTCAACATCATCGGCATCATATGTTTTCTGATAGGAGAGCAGGGGATAGCCGCTGTTCACAAGACAGTATTTATCCTGCTTGAATGAATCACCGAGCAAAGCAAGGAATTCAGCTGATTTCATTTCGTCAGCAGTTTTACCGATTGTTGTGTCTGTAATGCCAAAATTATCGCAGACACCTTTGTTGATATTTGTGTTGTCATAATAACAATTTTCGATTATGTTCTTGCTTGTTGCCCCTCCGATAACTGCACCATAAGTGTCGATCATGTTCTCATTTTCCGTGACAACCATAACTTCACCGGTATTATAGCAATTAAGCACTTTGTGACCATCCTGAAGCATACCTGCAATTCCGCCGACAGTGTTAAGTCCGACTATTTTTCCTGTGTTATAGCAGTTTTCAACGATAACATTAACTTCTCTTCCGTCAGCCGTTGTTGCAAGATGTCCGACTATACCGCCGATGTGCGTGCCGCCGTATACGCCATTTTCTGTTTTATATGATGAGTAAACATTGCCGATGTTATAGCAGTTTTCAATTTTGCTGCTGCCGCCGTCACGTACTGTTCCGACAATACCTGCTGAATAACCCAAGCTGTAAACATCTGCACCGTTCCAGCAGTTAATGAAATCAGCACCGTTGCTCCAACCTGCGATGCCGCCGACGAATGTTAAGTTGTCATACGGACTTTTGATGATACCGCTTGCAACACCAACATTTTTTATAACAGCGTTAGAGCCGACATATCCAAACAGTCCGCCGCGTTCCGAACTAAGGTTGTCAATTGCATAGCCTTGTCCGTCAAAGATACCATCAAACTGTCTTGAAGAATATAATCCTATGGGTGTCCATTGAATATCGCTCAAATCAATGTTATCAGCCAAGACAAATACTCTGTTCTCAAAGCTGTTGCCGTCATTAACGCGTCTTGCAAGATCCGTAAGTTCATATGTGTTTGTGATCAAATACGGATTGTTTTCAGTGCCTTCACCGCTCCAAGGAAGTTTATCAAGTACGGTGATAGTAACTGTAGTTTTGAGTAAACCGTAGATAACATAAACTGTATCAACTCCGAGTTTAAGTTCATCGGTTTGTGAGATTCTGTAATCGCTTATTTCCTCTTCACTGCCGTCACTGTATCTTGCGGCTACTATCATACCTGTTTTATTGAATTTTTCGCCTGCAAAATAGGTCGTTACATTCGGATTTCTTGTCACTATTATTGAAGTGATAAACGGCTCATCCGTATCAGCCTTATCTCTGCCGCCGATAATCGAAAGTGCGGTTGCGAGTTTTTCGTAATTTCCGATATAGCGTCTTTCATCAAACTTAATGCTGTCGGCTTTTTCAAGAGCGGCTTTGATTTTTTCTTTGTATTCCTTGTTTGTCGGCTGATTCGGGATTTCACTGATTGCTGCTTCAACAGATGCGATTTTTTCATCAAAGTCTTTTGTGTGTTCTTCTCTCATGTCATAGAGTGAGCGAAGTCCGTTTTCAAATCTCCAATATGCAACCAAAGCATAAGTTACCTGATCGGTTGCCATTGAGTTCCAACCACCGTTCAACGTATGTGAGAAACCGCCGTTTTCAACACGGAATTTCATAATTCCGTCAAGCAAGGTTTCACCTTTTTCGGTGATAAAGCGTCCATCATTTGCAGGATTGATTCCAAGACTGCACAAAGCCACGAGAACCTGAGCCGCACATTCAACGTTTTGGGTGTCCCATGAAGAAAATGCCGCATCACTGCTGAACATTGAGCCAAGTCTGTCCAATGCCTCGTCAACACATTGTCTGACTGTTTTTGCAACCTGCTTTTTACTGCTTTCATTTGTGTAAGTATAAACTGTATCATCATTATAATACGGTGCAAGCGCCTGGATTGCCATTGCAGTGATATCAACATCTGAACTGCTGCCGTAGCCGCTGAGAACCCAACCGCCGTATTCGTTACCGTTAGCACCGTCTGTTAATTGAAGTTTGAGAAGTTCTTCGATGAAGCCTTGTCTTGTAAGACTTGCGTCATCGGGTACATCATAAAAACCTGCATCCAACGCAATAAGTCCCCAGATAAGTCCGTTGATGCCCTGTTTTGCAACACCGCCATCAACAACACAGCTGTAGCTGCCGTCTGCAATTAAGTTTATAGGTTGGTCGTTATAAGTGCCGAAGTTGAGCGGATCACCTTGTAAAGCGGCAATAGCAACAGCCGCACGGTGCCATTCAGTTGCTTTGAAATCGTTTAGATGACCATTATTTTCAGTATATCTTTCTTCGATATAACTTTTCATTGCGGCAAGGTATTTTTCATATCCTTCGCCGTCATCAATCATATAGCGATAAGTATCGTCAATATCGCGATATCCGAAACGGCCCATTGCAAGAGCCATCCAGTCGGTCGCGGTTGAACTTGCGTCCGAAAGATACTTTTCATTTCCGAGCAGTGAATCAGCGGAATTCAATTCGTAATTTGTTTTCGTACTGTTAACGGCCAGTCTGATATAGCTTGCAAGTTTTGCCGAAAGTTCAGTCTTTTCATTAAATGCAGGACGTACAGGTTTAGCTGTGCTGATGTTCTTCTCCCATGCCAGAACAGGGTAGTCGCTGCCTGATTCAAATGAAGATCCGAGCAGAGCGGCGAAGTCAACTGCTTTCATTTCATCGGATGTCTTTGCGCCGTCAGTGTTTGAACTGCTTCCGATGCCGTAAGTTGCAGTGCCTATGAGGTAATAGTTGTTTTCGTTTTCAGTGCTGGAATAGCTTTGACCGATAACTGCGCCGACACAAGTTTTTCCGTTGATAATGCCGAGATTAAAACAATTTTTTACTGCTTTTGATTGCAGTTGTCCGGCAACACCGCCGACATTGGTTGAACCTGTTACTTTTCCGATATTAAAACAACTTTCAACAGTTGCACCTGATGAGCGCATTTGACCGACAACACCGCCAACGTGCGAGCCGGATGGATTGCTGATTTCTCCAACGTTATAGCAATTGCTCACAATTCCTGTGTTCTGACCTGCAATTCCGCCGGTGGCACTGTTTGCTAAAGAAATGTTTAATGAACCAACGTTTGCGCAACCGGTTATCGTTCCGCTGTTGCCTCCTGCAATCCCTCCATGAAAATGTACACCGCCCTTTGTGCAGGTAATGTTTACTTCACTTAAGCAGTTTTCGATTGTACCTTTGTTTGTTCCTGCGATTCCCGCAGCGTAACCGCTTGAAGTTATAATCTGTCCTTTTACGGAAACATTTTTGACTGTTCCGCCGTTTCCGATGATACCAAACAAGCCTTGCTGCGTTGTGGATGCGTTGATATACAGGCCGCTGATAACGTGATAGTTTCCGTCAAAAGTACCTTTGAACGGTTTCTCAGGCTCTTCTTTTGATTTGTATGGCTGACCTATTGCCATCCACGGATTAGCTTCGCCGCCGAGTTCGATGTTAACATCAAGGCGAACAAGCTTACCCTCGTATGTATCACCGTTGTTGACCTTATCGGCAAAAGTTTTGAGTTGTTCATAGGTTGTGATGATTTCATCCGGTACATTTTGCTGTTCGGCGGCATCGCTGACTGATACTATTGTATCATTTTCCACGGCCAAAGCCATTGTTGACAGCATGGAAAGCACCATGACAACCGTCACAAAAAATGCTGATATTCGTTTTACTGTATTGTTCATGTTAGTTTTCCTCCTGAGTAATAATTTTGTTTCGCTTCTTTCTTCTATGTTCTGTTGTGTTTCTAGGCTCTTTTGGCGGCTTAAGTCCTGCTGTTTCCAACGCGCGCGGCCATGGACCTAAATAAGCTTTGATTCTTGAACGCGTAACCTCATCAAAATCATCTTTTTTTGGTATACGTTCAAGTTCGTCTGCTTTTTCTTTAAGCATTTCAATAGCCCAATTCTTTTTGTTGTCTGCAATCAATAACGATCCCTCCAAATAAAAAACTCTTCCGCTTTAGGCGAAAGAGTACAACAGACTATCAGAAATAAATGCACAAACACAAAGCTTTGAACGCGGCACATAAATAAAAGAGAAAGGTGCAATTCAAAGACGACTATGCGGCATCTGATAAATCGGTTGCACTCTTCTCACCAAAGTTGTGTTAAACCTAAAGGAAACTCAGAATCAAATCATAGCTTCCTTAAAATACGGCAGGTGTTCTGACTTATGATTTTAGGTAAGCTGCATCATATGCTTTCTGCTATAAATGAACAATGCATAGGTGCTCGGCTTAACCATATCAAATACAGTAATGGCGGTTGCTCCGGATTCGAACCGGATTTCCCTTTTCATCTACTCAGTTAACAACTTTTCAAACCGTATTTCACAATCTATTAAATTTGCATGATTATATCATATCTTTTTATCAAAATCAAGAGAAAAGCACAAAAACAAAAAGGTAAGTTTTTTAATCAGATATTAATAAAAATAATATTTCTTAACAAATTAATATTAAATTGTAATAAAATTCTTGACAATTCAGCATTATATGTAGTAGAATGTGAACACGTTAATAAAATATTAATATAAATTCACTGTATAGAACAATTTTGCGATATATAATATCAAACAATAACTAACTATAAGTATAGCAATTCATTTTTATATGCAGGTTATAATGAACCGTAGTGAGGTTTTTTATAATAAATTATTTATAAGAGGAGTATAACCATGAACAAAAAAGCGAAGAAAATCCTTGCGATTTTGCTCTCTCTGCTCATGATTGTGTCCGGTGTACCGTTTTTTGCCTTGGCAGTTAACGAAGGTACTCTTACAATCAAGTCAGATGTAAACTCGGAAGGTATCGACATTGACAGTAATGTTTCATTGACTTATGAAGTTACTATCAACGATGAATTATTCAATGGCACTGCTCTCGGTAACGACGGTAATACATATAACGTTGAAGCCGGTATGCTCACACTGCCGTACAATGTAAGTGCAACAATCAGCAACATTGCTGCAGGTTCTGCTTACAGTGTAAAAAGACTCAGCTACGATAATGAAAAGTATGCACTTGTCGGTGAGTCCGATGCAGTAACAGGTAAGGTTGCTGAAAACACATACTATCTTACTGTCAATGAAGCCCCTGAAGTTATTGTTTCTGAAGAAGAGTTTAATAACGGCACAAATGGCGGTGAAAAACTCAGTTACACCGTTTACAAGGATACTGACGGCAATGCTTACAGTGAAGATGAAGTAGGTTACAGAGGAGGATATACCAGCCTGGGTGATACATCTTCCGGTAATTATGCACACGCTTTGAATTCCGTTGAAACATTTAAGGTATCTGCTGCAGTTGAATACGCAAAAGTAACCTCATCAGGCAGCGGCTTTAAAAAAACTTACTCAGCTGTTGCGAAGTATATATTCACATGCGAAGGCTTTGAACCCGAAAGCGGTGAGGCAACAGGAAGTGCACCGCTTGTATCCTCAGGTGCAACAGGTCTTGCTATTACAAACTTGAGTTCTAAATTTAATGAGTATGTTCAGAAATGCTTTGATTCAATCGAGTCAGAAACAGGTAAAAAAGTAGTTTATGATAATAAAGCTTCTGCTCTTGCATTTGGAAGTTTCAGTTACACTGAAAACGGCGGACAAACAGCAGATGTTAATATTGCAGCTTTCACCCTGACAGAAGACATCACAACATATACATACAGAGTTGAAGCAGGTGAGCCGGATAAGATTGCTTCATTTGATGTAACTCTTACACCTGCACCTACAGGTACATTCCAGATAAACTTTGCACTTGATGATACTATCCCCACCGGCTATGACAATGCAGTCTTTGAAATTAAAGATGCATCAGGCAATGTACTCACTGAGGGTGTTGACTACAATCTTGAGGTTAGTCCGTTCAGCTTGGAAGAGTTGACCAAAGGTGTCCTTAAATGGGGTCTGAGCATCTATACCTTCTCAGGCATCAAGGCAGGCACATATACAGTTTCACAAAAATCAACTAAAAACGGCTATAAGTTTGATGAATCAGCTGAATATACATTCAATGTTGCAAGAGAAAACGGCACTGTGACAGGCGAGAACTTTGATACAAGTGCTATCAACAGTGATATTCCATGTCTTTATAACGCAGATAAATCAATCAATATACTTATTACAAAAATTAAGCTTTATCTTTACATGAATGAAAGCTTTTCACTAAGTTTCAATGTTAAAGACCAGAACAAAGAACCGGTTGAAGATGCTGATTTCATGATGCTTGACAGAGATGGAATCATAGACCTTGTCGGCCAGCTTGTAAAGCTTGGCATTAACAGCGTTGGTAACCTTGATTTAAGTGCAATTCTTGAAACTTTGCAGGGTCTTGACTTCTCAAATATGGATGCAAGCACAATTGTCGCCATACTCAATGCAGTTATTGAAGTTCTGCCCGAACTTCCTGAAGGCACTGTTCTTACAATCCCCGCAATTCTTTCTGCTTCATCAGATGAAAACGGTTTGGTTAAATTCAACAATTCATCCAATATGATGAACGTTCTTGAAACAATTGCAAACCTTGGTGATGCACTTAATGCGGACACCATTGCAGACACGATCAAAAACCTTGTTGGTTCAACCATCCCCGAAGAATATATTGACGTTCTTTTGATGCTTGTAAAATATATTGATGTTCTTGATGTACATACCGGTATCCCGGCAGGCAACTTTGTTCTTTTCCAAAGTGCTGCTCCCGAAGGTTATGAAAGAAACGCTGTTATGTACACAATCAAAGTTTCAAAAGACGGCAGCGCTACCACCAGCGCAGGCATACTTCTTCCTGTTATTGCAGAAGTAATCAATGAAAGATTTGACTTTGATATCTATGATATTCTCATCAATGAAAAAGAGTTTGAAAATGCAAGCGATAAGGTTAAAGACGTATTCGGTGATTTCTATGATTACTATAACTTCATTCTTGATCTTGTTGAAGGCTTTATAAGAGATGATATCGGTGCTGATGTTAACTTTGATTCATTTGAGAATTTCAGAAACGAAGTTAACGAACTTTATGAAAAGTATGACGATTTGTCAGTTGCACTTAAGGAAGCAATTGTTAACTTCAACAGTTCGATAAAAGATGATCTTACTGAAGATTGGACATACACTAACCAAAGATATTTCCTTGATGTTTCTGTTTCCTCAACAGATTGCCTTGGTAATAAGGTTGATGTAACTGTTTCAGACGCAAAGGGCAATGCATGGGATATTGCAGACGGCAAAGCAGTTCTCCCATATGGAACATACACATTCTCAATTACAACTGAGGGTGACTATGTATTAACAGATGATTCATCATCAGAAACTCTTGTTATTAACGATCACGAAGCAACATATGCAGTTGAACTTAAATATCATTCAGTTGTTACTGATTATGCCGTTGCTGCTGATTGTGAAAACACAGGACTCACAGAAGGTTCACATTGTGGACTTTGCAACACAGAACTCGTTGCACAGGAAGTAACAGAAGCACTTGGTCACAAATCTGTAACTGATGCAGCCGTTGCACCGTCATGTACAGAAACAGGTCTTACCGAAGGCAGCCATTGCAGCGTATGCGATAAAGTTCTCAACGCTCAAGAAGTTGTTCCTGCAACCGGACATACAAAAGTTGCAATCGGTCAAGCAAAGGCACCTACCTGCACAGAGGACGGTATCACAGCAGGTGTTAAATGCGATGTTTGCGGCGAAGTTTTTGAAGCACAGAAAACAATTGATAATTTGGGACATACAGTTGTAGTTGATGAAGCAGTTGCTCCTACTTGTACGGGAACAGGTCTTACCGAGGGTAGCCACTGCTCCGTATGTAACGAAGTTCTCGTTGCTCAGGAAGTTATTCCGATGATTGCTCACACCGGCGGAACAGCAACATGCATTGAAAAAGCAGTATGCGACGTTTGCGGAAATGCATATGGCGATATTGATGAAATCAACCATGTTAACGTTGTAATAGACAAAGCAAAAGCAGCAACCTGCACTGAAACAGGACTCACAGAAGGTTCACATTGCGGAGATTGCGGTGTAACTCTCGTTGCTCAGGAAGTTATTCCGATGATTGCCCATACCGGTGGAACAGCAACCTGCACAGCAAAAGCAGTATGCGACGTTTGCGGAAATGCATATGGCGATATTGATGAAATCAACCATGTTAACGTTGTAATAGACAAAGCAAAAGCAGCAACCTGCACTGAAACAGGACTCACAGAAGGTTCACATTGCGGAGATTGCGGTGCAACTCTCGTTGCTCAGGAAGTTATTCCGATGATTGATCACATCGGCGGAACAGCAACCTGCACAGCAAAAGCAGTATGCGACATTTGCGGAAATGCATATGGCGATATTGATGAAAATAATCATGTTAACATTGTGACAGACGAAGCAAAAGCAGCAACCTGCACTGAAACAGGACTCACAGAGGGTTCACATTGCGGAGATTGTGGTGCAACTCTCGTTGCTCAGGAAGTAGTTGACGCAACAGGACACACAGAGGTTGCAATTGGCAGAGCGATAGCTCCGACATGTACTGCACAGGGTATTACAGCTGGTGTTAAATGCTCCGTATGTGATGAAGTACTTGAAGCACAGGCTATAATTGAAAAACTCGGACACAAATATGAATCTACAGTTGTTTTGCCGACAATGGAAGAAGAAGGCAGTACAACATACACTTGTGCAAACTGCGGAGATACATATGTGATTCCGATACCTGCATTGTCAGCATCCAATCAGGATCTTTGCACAAATTATATTACAGGCTTATGCAGAACCTATAATAAATACATTGATGTTCCGGTTCTCAGCACCATACTTTATTTCTGTCACAAACTTGTTCATTGTCTGCACAGACAACCGGTTTGAGTTAAGAAATAACTAAGTGATAATAATTTCACAGCCGTAGCAATTATCTTGCCGCGGCTGTGATTGTTTATTCGGTATTTCGTACTTCTTTATAATCATTGTACTCTATTTACGTTTTAGTTAAAAGTGAATAGTTAAGAAGTAATAAAGTAAAATCCCGAATACCTTCGTATCCGGGATTTCTTGGTGCGAGAGACGGGACTTGAACCCGTACGAGTCGCCCCACACGCCCCTCAAACGTGCGCGTCTGCCGATTCCGCCACTCTCGCATATTTAACTTGTTCTCACAAGTGCTTATATACTATATCACCATTTTTATTTGTTGTCAAGAGTTTTTTTGAAAATTGCGATGAATTTTGTCATGAGATAGGGCATATCACTATTTCTACTTAAATTCTACCTCGTTTTTATTGAAAATATATGTCGATTTTGATAGAATTATCTTGAGGTGATTGCATGAATAATTACAAATTCGGAAATTATATCTGTCAACTTCGTGAAGAACATAACATGACTCAAGCAGGACTTGCTGAGAAAATAGGTGTGTCTGATAAGGCAGTTTCAAAATGGGAAAACGGACAGGCTTTCCCGCGAATCGAAACATTTGAAAAACTCGCACATGAACTTGACACAACCGTTGAAGATATTTATCTTGCAAGTAAAGACGGTATCAAAAGAATATGCATTGCAAATAATTTTTATTCGATAATGCATATTGACATAAACGGTCAGCTTTACAGCATCAGAGCAGATGAGTCAAAATGGATTGAGATTGATTCCGACACCGCAGTGATTAAACTCATGGGCAAAATTCTGACTGAAGATGATTACAACGAACTTGATGAAAGCGTTGAAACTTTAAAGGACAGAATCACGGTCGGTCTGATTAAAAAATTCAGCAATAGCTTAACATCCTTAGTGCTTCAAACTGATTGCACTTACAGAATATCGAACATTACGTCTGATATTTTGCTTTCGGTTGACTTGGATGGTTTTGATTTGGGTGATAAAACATTGATAGGTGTCGATTTTATGGTGGCATATCCGAAAATAACCTCAACCGGCGACACAAAAATTGAACTTCTGCACGCAAGAGGACAAAACACTAAAGAGGTTATTAAAAAATATAAACGGATAGGTCTGTTTTCTGATTTAGGTTTGGGATTTGTCACAATGCTTCTTTCATATCCGCTCAGAGGTATGTATTTCAAGCATCTTTGCAAGCCGAGGGTGCTGAAGAAGAACATCATCAATGCCGATAAACACAAGCAAAAATCAGAAAAACGGAATAATGGCAGGAAAGTAGGCTGTCTTGGTACAGTGCTGATATCAATTGCAATGATTGTTATTTTCTTCCTTTTTGATGCACTTGTGCTTGACGTTATTTTTGTAGATAGCAGAAGGCCTGCGTTAGTTGCGGCGGACTATTCAACAATTACTCTTTATGATGATGTATATGTACGTATAGATAATTTGCCTGAGGATGCAACCGAGTCTGTATTCAGCTCGCTGTCAATGTGGGAGAACGCAAGAACCGATGGACTTTCAAAATGGAACCAGTCAAGTCAGGATGAAAGAGTCAAATGCTATAAAGGCAGTGACGGAACAAAATATTTGTGGCTTGTTGAGGATTATTTTGACACGGTCCATGATGAAAATGGTGAAGAACTTGATTGGTGGGATTTTGATGAACACTATGTTTACGTGTGTGAGAACTCACGGTAATTATTAATATTGAAAGGAAATGATGATATGGGTACAAGTTTAGCGTCAATGCATGTTCTGGGTATGGATGGTGAATACGTTCAGAATGTGATAAAAAAGAATGCAAAGTCGGTTCTTGAGGACAAGGCATTGCGTGAATCCAAACTTATTCGAGAATCCATAAGTGTGATGGGTGAGGACATTTTCAGAAATCACTATTTCGGGATGAAAAGCAATAAGGCATACAGCATATTTTGCGACAAATTCGGCTTGGAATCAATCAACGATGATGCGTGTGAATATTTTGGCTTTATTAATTCACCTGTCATATTAACCTACGGTTTGTTTGATGAAGATGCGTTGCAGCTTTCAATAATCAAAGACGTTAGAATCATAAGTGAAATTATGTTGACTGAGGAAGATAACGGATATGACTTTGAACCTTGTTGGAAAAATTGCAAGGCTTTTGAGTGGTATTTCGGAATCACGCAGCAGCAAATAGAAGACGCCGTTGATACCGAAGATTTGTTTGAAGCAGGTGAAAGACTGTCGGAATTGTTCGGTTTGCCGCTTAATAATTCTTATGATTACATTGAGGAAGAGCGTGACCGCTTTGATGTTGATGAGTTTGTTGTGTGAGGTGAGATGAAGTGCAGGATGATATGAAAACAGTTCTTGATTGCTTGGAAAAAGAAAAATTCAACTGCATTTGTGATTATGACAGCGGTGAAATAAACGCAAGCAAAAACATTTCCGGAATTTTTTATGCAAGATTGACCGTGTTATTCAGAGAAATACACTGCATGGATGATATCCAAAAGATCGCAAGCAATATCAATAATTCAAAAGCGATTCCTGTTGTTTTGTGCCATACCGATTTGAATATGACAGAAGATTTCTGCACATATATTACACAAAACGGCAGAAATATTATTCATTTTGTTTATGTCAACAAAGATGAGAACAAAGCGGTATATAGTCGTGTGCACTATCACGGTAGCGGATATGTCAAAAAGGTTACAGATGCTTTTGTCGGTTTTAATATTCAAAATGGATGATTGTGAAGTGACGTGAAATCGGTTTGAGTTGCAAAGACAGATTGGTTTTGATTGATGCCGTTTTTTTTCATAACTGACTGTAAAAAATATTTTTTCTAAAATTCCCAGTCCGCTTGATATATAGTAAATTATATTTTTGGTTAAATCGGAATAGTGTGAAAAGAAAACTTAAAAATTTTTCAATTTTTACTGTGTTTATTAATTTTTTTTGCCGCCGAATACAGGGAAAATGCTATATTCACCGTAGTCTTTGATCTGTTCCATGGTGTTTAAAAGCATAATATCATCATCACTAATTACAAAATCTACTGAGGAATTCTCACGCATATGTGCAGGATTTGCTGTCTTCGGCAGTGCAACTGTGCCAAGCTGCAATGTGTATCGGATACAAAGCTGTGCCGTTGTTACACGGTACTTTTTCGCCAATTCAGTAACGGTTGGATTTTTTAGCATTTCGCCATGCGCAACAGGGGAATATGCTTCCACTGTCATTCCTTTGCTCTCGGAATATTTAATCAAATCGAAAGGTGTATTACCTGCATGAATCAAAAGTTGTACTATTGCACTGATGGTAAACAACTTTTCACACGAGGAAATCGTAAAATAACCCTGACGGAAGAAGGAATGATACTTATTCTGCGTTTGGAAAAGCTGACATAGCAAAATGATTAATTTGTGATTAAAAAGCACATTGAACTTCTAACAGAGAGTTTCAATGTGCTTTTATTTATCTAATGAACATGTACAACTGAACTTAGACTTTGACTTACTCCGCGTTTTTCAGCGCCTCGTCCATAGGAATCTTTTTGATTCGTCTGAAATCAAAGAACATTACGATGAGATATGCAATCAGCACGAACAGGAACATCTTTCCGTATCCAAACGGACTTATTTTGAAGGTGTACCAGCCGCTGTAGGTTGACATGATCATCTCCCATGCCTTGCCCATGACAAGTGAGCCGAGAATTACGCAGACTAAATCTGCAATTAACAGAATGATTGTAGTAGCCATCAGATAAAGCCGTGCGATTTCGCTGTTCTCATAACCGAGTATCTTTGTCATCGAGATAGCGTTTTCATTTTTTTCAATGATTATTTTTGAAAGTAGGTATATCATTACCGCTGACAGGAGTATGCACAAAACTTGGAAGTACTGCATATATGCTCCCATGGAGTGATCGAGTTGATCGCACATTTTTGTAATATCCCGTTCGGTAATTACCGTGGCAATATTGTCTTTTGCTATATCAGTGAGTTCTGTATCCGAAAGATATCCGCTGAATTCGTTTTCCTTCCGGTCAAAGACTGAGCGGAACTGTTCGATTGGCATATAAACAGAAATACTTACTGCTTTGTCATAAAAACCTGCTACTTTAAAAATGTATTGTTTGTTTTCATATTTTTCGTCAAGAGTAACAGTATCACCAACAGAAATATGATATTTATCTCTAAATGAGTTCGAAATATAAACCTCACCGTCTTTGAGAGTTTCTAAACCGTCTATAGCCACATATTTACTGTTAGGGATTGTCCCGTAAATAGTAATTTCCTCATCAAATGCGTCGCTCTTTTTTTGCAGAGATTCAATACAAAACTGCTCAGCCGCATCATTGCCGGTAATGATAGTATTGCCGTTTTCATCGCTATAGGATTTCAGAACATACTGATATTTTGCAAGCATCATATCACTTGCATTTGCCTTATAATAGTCCAATGTGTTCGGCATACCAACTGCCATGGCAAGCATTACCGAAACAAAAAATATACCGAAAAATAAAATTAGGTAATTAGGAACATTCTGGAAAATTATGCGCATGCGGAAACGATGGAAAAATCTCAAATCCGGCAAGCGAATTGATTTTTTGTTACGGCTTTTTTTAAGTTCTGCACGCAAAAATTGCAGTGGTGTATGCTGCATTTTCTTTGCGATAATCGCCAAGTTAACAATGAACATCAAAACAAGGGGAATCACTGTTGTTTTGATAAATGCATTTGGATTCCATATTGTCTGATAGGCGGGTAAACTATAGCTGTTATAATACATTGATACAACGACATTTTTAAACACCGTGTATCCGAGAAGGTTTCCTATTGCAGCTGAGATAAGCGTAACAATTATGGGCATTGTCATGTAGTGACGAATAAGTTCGCCTTTTGTGTAACCTGAGGCACGCAATGTACCGATGGTTTTAGATTCTTTCGAAATTGTATTGCTGATGGTTACTGCAAAAATGAATGCTATAATGATAATCAGAATATCAAGGATTACTCTGCCCATCGACATGTCGCTGCCCATGTCATCAGTGGCAAAATGGATTGCTTCATTGGCATAAGCGGGAAGGTAATCCGTAATTTCGTTATCGTCAACAACAGTCTGAGTCAATAGCGCAGGCAGAAAATTATCTGAAAGTTTCTTTTCTTCAACAGCATCGATAGGTCTGTTTTCATATTGCCACGCATAGGAATAGTGAATGTCGCTGTCAAGGCGGTCAAAGCCGTCCTGTGTTACCATTGCTACATTGAATTTGAGCGCGTCGAAAATCAAATCCGTGCTTTTTTCGTGAAGTGTTGAGTAGTTGACATATGCAATCAGACCAACAACTTTCCAGCTTTCATTTCCAACGGTAATACTGTCGCCGACTTTTATGCCAACATTATCTGCATGCATACGGTCAACGGCAATTTCGTCAGCTTTTTCGGGTAAGCGTCCGTCCATAAGACAAGCAAGATTGATATTTTCTGTTTTTACAAACACACGAACTGTGCCGTCAATGGTAGCGTCATTATTATTGTCCTCATTTTCGTTACGGTAGAAATTCTCATAAAGCTTTACTGCAACAGGCTGAAAATCGGGGTCATTCAATTGGTACTTTTCTTCAGCATCGGAATACTTTTCATTAATTTCCGTCAATATTTCGTTCCATGCCTCATCATATGCACTTTTATGTGCTTCATCATAGGCTTGCTGATATGCTTGCGCGTAAGCGGTGTTGTAGGCGGATTTATACTGTTCGCTGTTTTTTATTTGATCGATTGTAAAAGGAACCATAAATGACAGTATGGTGTTGTCCAAAATTTTTATTGCTGTGTTGTTTTGAATTTCGTTCGTAAAAGATTCTTCAAACTTTTTTGGAAATTCAGTATCGAATTCTTCAGTGAACTTTTCTTTGAATTCAGCTTCAAATTTTTCATCAAATTTCGCTTTCCCTTCATTGGTATAGTATGTTTTTATGTCAGCTTTTTCACCCGAAGCGATAGCCGAAAGCAGTGAATCGCTTGCTTTTTTTTTCGAGTTCAAAATGTCCGTCCTCAAGTTGATACTTTGAAATACTTTCTTCAGCAGAAGCCATCATGCTTTCATTTGCAACATACATACCGGATACAAATCCGATAACGAGAATTAAAAACAGGCTTACAACAAGATATTTTCTCCAGTCACCGAGCAGTTCTTTTGGAATACGGCGAAGCAGGGGATTTTTTATTTTGTGCTTTTTCATAAACTTCACGCTCCTTACCATTCCAGTTCCGAAGCTGAAATTTTGTTTGGATTCAGTTCATTCAAACGAACATTGCCGTCGCGCAGTTTGACGATATGATCGGCCATACCTTTGATGGCCTCGTTGTGAGTGACCATGATAACGGTGTTTTTGTATTTCTGATTGATGTCCTCAATTAGTTTCAAAATTTCCTTTGAGGTGGTGTAATCGAGAGCACCTGTAGGTTCATCGCAAAGGAGAATATCAGGATTTTTAACGATTGCTCTGCCAATAGATACTCTTTGTTGTTGTCCGCCTGACAACTGGTTCGGCAATTTATGGCGATGTTCGTAAAGTCCGAGAGTATTAAGAAGTTCATCTATCTCTAAGGGAGTGTCAGATAGATATGCACCGACTTCAATGTTTTCTTTTACATTCAAATTTCCAATCAGATTATACATCTGAAAAACATATCCGAGGTGCTTTCTGCGATACTGTGTCAATCGCTTTTCACCAAGATCTTCAAGCTTGTCGCCGCCGATCGATATGTAACCTGAGTCGGCACTATCGATTCCTCCTATGATGTTGAGCAGCGTAGATTTACCCGAACCGGATGGACCGAGCAACACGCAAATCTCGCCTTTAGCTACTGATAAACTCATACCTCGCAGTACTTCTTGACGAGTTTCACCATTGCCGAAAGATTTCTTTAAATCCACAATTTCCAAAAAATTTTTCTCTGTATTTAACATAAATGTTTTCCCTTTCTTATCTTCTGATTCGAGATGATATTTTTGCAATAATTGTCATATTTCAGACTATATAACTTATTTGAATTTAAGTTAGCACAGACTAACTCTGGCTTATAAGAAGAAGCGAACGCTGCTTGTTAGCGCTCGCTAACTCAACAATAATATAGCACAAAGAAATACGGTTTGTCAAGATGCTACAGCTGGGTTTGTAAAAAAGGTTTAAGTTTCAGGTTTAGTCCATGCATGAATTGTAAAACTTCTTATCTTTCCGCGTTTGCGCATACTTGACTTATATGTTATTGTTTGATAAAATAGTATACAAGAATCAACCTGACATTAAGACTTTTGTCTGCTTGAAAGGTATGGCTTTCTTAATTTATGCTATATAGATTATTAATGCTGTACCTTTGTCAGGTGCAGCATTTTTTGAAGAAATGAGGAAATATATATGGAAACAAGAGTAGCGGTTATGAGTATTATTGTCGAAAACAGTGAAACCGTTGAAAAGCTTAACGGGATTTTGCATGAATACGGAGAATACATCATTGGAAGAATGGGAATTCCATACAGACAGAAAAATATTAATATCATAAGCATTGCAATTGATGCGCCTCAGAATACTATTTCAACCTTGGCAGGAAAAATAGGCAATCTTCACGGCATAAGCGTAAAAACTGCATTTTCCGGAATTAAAACCAATGACTGATAAACTGTTTTCTATAATCGAAATGCTGTCAGAAGAACATCAGCTTTCGCTTGAAGATTATGAATATCTGATAGAAAACCGTTCCGAAAAAGCTACGGCTGTTCTTTCCGAAAGAGCGGTTAAAGTTAGGCATGATATCTACGGAAAATCGGTTTTTGTTCGTGGACTGATTGAAATCAGCAACATTTGCAAAAACGATTGTTTTTACTGCGGAATAAGAAAGAGTAATCGAAATTGCGAACGTTACAGGCTGTCACCTGAACAAATTCTTGCCTGCACCGACGAAGGATATTCGCTCGGCTTTCGTACTTTTGTTTTGCAGGGTGGAGAAGACGGATATTTTACTGATGATGTGCTATGCAGTATTGTCAGTAAGATAAAAGAGAGATACCCTGACTGCGCTGTAACTCTTTCTGTCGGTGAGCGAAGCCGTGAAAGCTACCAACGATTATTTGATGCAGGTGCAGACAGATATTTGCTCCGCCATGAAACTGCCGACAAAGCACATTACGAAAAACTTCATCCTGCCGACATGTCCTTTGATAACCGCATGAAATGCCTGCTTGATCTTAGAAAAATCGGCTATCAGGTTGGATGCGGATTTATGGTAGGATCGCCGTTTCAGACCAATAGAACTTTGGCAAAGGATCTTAAATTTATCGAAACATTTAAGCCTGATATGTGCGGAATTGGTCCGTTTATACCGCATAAAGATACTGTCTTTGCGAATGAACCATCCGGAACAGTAGACTTGACCTGTTATCTTTTGTCTGTAATCCGCCTTGTTCATCCTTCAATTCTGTTGCCGTCAACAACGGCACTCGGCACGATTGATTCAAGCGGCAGAGAAAAAGGAATACTTGCAGGAGCGAATGTTGTGATGCCGAATTTATCGCCTGTATCAGTCAGAAAAAAATATGAGCTTTATAACAACAAAATATGTACAGGTGAAGAATCTGCTCAATGCAGAGGCTGCCTTGAAAGAAGAATTCTTTCGGTTGGATATGAAATAGTTACCGACCGTGGAGATATAATAAAATAAAATTTTTATCTGAGGTTAAGAGAAATCTGCCCCAAAGAAAGGATTTAATTATGGCTGGTTATAACCCAAAATCACTTAAAGCGGAGGAATTTATAAACGATGAAGAAATCCGTGCAACCCTGGTATATGCCGAACAGAACAAGAATAACGAGAAGCTGATTGACGAAATTCTTGAAAAGGCGCGTCCTAAGAAAACAGAAACAGGATGCATCTGTTTAGGATTGACCCACAGAGAAGCATCGGTTCTTCTTGCTTGTGAACTCCCTGAAAAAATCGAGAAAATGTATGAGATAGCTGAGGAGATCAAACTTGCGTTTTACGGTAACCGCATCGTTATCTTTGCACCGCTTTATCTGTCCAATTACTGTGTTAACGGCTGTGTGTACTGCCCATATCACATGAAAAATAAAACGATTCCTCGCAAAAAGCTGACGCAGGACGAAGTCCGTGCGGAAGTTATTGCACTTCAGGACATGGGACACAAGCGACTGGCAATCGAAGCCGGAGAAGATCCGACTAACAACCCGATTGAATACATTTTGGACTGCATCAAAACGATTTACAGCGTTCACCATAAGAATGGAGATATTCGCAGAGTAAATGTCAACATTGCGGCTACGACGGTTGAAAATTACCGCAAGCTTAAAGAAGCAGGAATCGGAACTTACATTTTGTTTCAAGAAACATATCACAAACAGAGCTACCTTGAACTGCATCCGACAGGTCCAAAGCACGATTATGGCTATCATACAGAAGCTATGGACAGGGCCATGCAGGCAGGTATTGACGATGTCGGTCTTGGTGTGCTTTTCGGTCTTGAAATGTACAAATATGAGTTTGCAGGACTAATCATGCACGCAGAGCATTTGGAAGCAGTTCACGGAGTAGGGCCGCATACCATCAGCGTTCCGAGGCTCAAACATGCAGATGACATTGATCCCGATGAATTTGATAACGGTATTGATGATGAAACTTTTGCAAAAATCACAGCCTGTATCCGACTTGCTGTACCGTATACCGGTATGATTATTTCTACCCGTGAATCCGAACGGGTTCGCTCAAAGTTGTTGCGTTTAGGTGTTTCTCAGGTAAGCGGAGGGTCGCGCACATCTGTCGGAGGTTATACAGAAGCTGAGCGTCCGCATGATACAGAGCAGTTTGATGTTTCTGACCAACGCACATTGGACGAAGTTGTTCGCTGGCTGATGGAAAACGGACATATTCCATCTTTTTGCACCGCTTGCTATCGTGAAGGCAGAACGGGAGATCGTTTTATGAGTCTTTGCAAAAGCGGTCAGATACTCAACTGTTGCCATCCCAACGCTTTAATGACACTTTCCGAATACCTGGAGGATTATGCATCGGCGGAAACGAAAAAAGTCGGCTATGAAATGGTTGAAAAGGAACTAATGAAGATACCAAAAGAAAAGGTTAGGGCAATAGCAAAGCAGAATATAGATAACATAAAAAACTCTAATCGCAGAGATTTCCGCTTTTAATGCTGAAAGGAACATTATATGGGACTTAATGACATCGTAACTGCCGAAAGAATTCATATTGGATTTTTCGGGATAAGAAATGCAGGCAAATCAAGCCTTGTCAATGCTGTTACGGGGCAGGAACTGGCGGTGGTTTCAGATGTAAAAGGAACGACCACGGATCCGGTAAAAAAGGCGATGGAACTTTTACCGCTCGGCCCGGTTGTGATTATAGACACTCCCGGAATAGACGATGAAGGAACTTTGGGAGAACTTCGCATCAAAAAAACCAAGCAGATTCTTGCAATCACCGATATTGCTGTGCTTGTTACGGATAGTACAAAAGGACTTGATTCTGCCGACAAAGAACTTATTTCGCTCTTTGAAGAGAGGAATCAGCCATATATTGTAGCGTATAACAAGGTGGATCTTATTTCTGAGCGAAAACCATGTAAGGATTATGAGATATATGTTAGTGCCGCCGTAAGAGAAAACATAAACGAGTTGAAAGAAAAGATAGGAACTTTCGCAAAGAGAACAGAAAAGCCCAAACACATAGTTTCCGATCTTCTCTCGCAAGGGGATACAGTTGTTCTTGTCATTCCAATTGACGAATCCGCTCCCAAAGGCAGGCTTATTCTCCCTCAGCAACAAACTATGCGTGATATACTTGATGCGCATTGTTCTGTTGTTGCCTGCCAAGAAACAGAGTTGAGTCAGACTTTGAAATCACTTGCGGTAAAGCCGAAACTTATAATTACCGACTCGCAAGCATTTGAAAAAGTATCAAAAGATACACCTGATGATGTTATGCTCACATCTTTTTCGATATTGTTTGCACGTTACAAGGGGGAACTTTCAGAACTTGTAAAGGGTGCTGCACGGCTGTCGCAGTTAAAATCCGGCGACAAAGTACTGATATCCGAAGGCTGTACACATCATCGCCAATGCGGTGATATTGGAACGGTGAAACTTCCGATGTGGATAGAAAAGTTTACAGGGGAAAAGCCGAAATATATCTTCACGTCAGGCGGTGAGTTTCCTGACGATCTTTCGAATTTTTCACTTATTATTCACTGTGGCGGATGTATGCTTAATGAAAAAGAGATGAAACACAGAATGGGCAAAGCAAAGTCAGCAGGTGTCCCTATTGTCAATTACGGAATTGCAATTGCTCAGATGAACGGTATTCTTAAACGCAGCCTACAGCCTTTTGCGGGCATTCTGAAACTGATATGAATTGAATTTTGTGTCTATAGGCATGAAATAAAGAACGCTGACTTTGTATCAAAATCAGCGTTCTTATTTGAAAGAGAACGCACTCATTGATACAATGCACCCCTTTTTGATTTAGGGGGTGCATTTTTCGTAAGGGGTGCAAGGCAGATATGCAAGTTTGTATATTATTAATCTAAAGTCATGCCCAGTCAATAGGCACAAGTTTTGTACCATCCCACCACTTTTCAACCACTGAATCTTGAAAACGCTTCTCATTTATATCAGCGTGATCAACAATTATAACTTGCATATTAGGAGCAAGTTCCTTGATTCGTTCGAAAACAAAATCATAAATTTTTCTCACTTCTTGGCTATCTACATTTTCATCATTAGTTTCTGGAGGAAAATATACTTGCGATGGCTGATCCAAGAATAAGAATCCAGGAACAGGACGTTTGTTTTGTATAAAGAAAGTGTGTAACGCAAATAAAGTTATAAGGTGACAACCTAACCAATTGGAGCCACTTCCAAGTTGCTGCAGCGGAACCGGTCTATCACGATCAACCATTACAGTAAGTTTTGTTAGGTCAAATCGGTATGGAAATTCACTGTGTTCTAAATCAAGGATTTTTGCCCACTGGTACATTAATGTGGAAATTCGATTAATTATCGATTGTTTTCGTTCCTCAATCTCATCTGCATCTAATATGCTATTGATTTCACTTATTCTAGACTCAATATCTGACAGTTTGGCTCTACGATCAGCCATATTATCGGAGATAACAACACTTTCAAGCCATAGACTGATTCTGCCAACTACTCGTCCGCGCCTGACATTTAGGTCTTTAAGGTGAAGAGCTTCTTTGTTTTCATCATATATAGCGTTTATTTCAACTTGTAGAGCTTGTGATTGGTTAATTAACTCTTGGCGTTTGTTATTTAGTTGGTCTAAATGCTCTCTAAGCGCTGGACGCTCACGCGAGACAGACTCTAATCGATTCGATAACCTTGTAATAGAATCTCGAATATCTTGTGCTCCTGGCAAAGGTGTGTCAATTGCCTTGGAACATAATGGACAATGGTTTGGATCAAAATCGATTTGCTCGAATAACCCTATAGACTCAAGACGGTTTTTTTGATGCTCCACTTCGGTGCTATAGCCTCTTATTTGGCCCAAAAATTCCTCTGTATTCCGAATATCAATACTTATTTGATCTATTTCATTTCGAGTGTGTGATAATTGGCTCTGAAGTAATGATATTCTATCCATACCATTTGTAGCTATATCATTCGATTGCCATGTGCACGCAAGGTTCATTGCATTTCGAACACTTTCATAGTCTGCTAAATTAATTTGAATATCTTCTGCAAGGATACCGACTTCCTTCGCTTCGGAAAGAAGAGTTGTCGCTCTTTCCAAACCATTTCCTTTTAGTTGTTCTACTTCATCAATATTTTTTCTTAGAATGGCAGCTTCACGCTTAAGCTGTGTCCTTTCTGATTCAAGCATTAATGTATCCTCGCCGACTATCCCCAAGAAATACGGTAAGGTATCTTTGATCGCTTGCGCCATAAAAGGTTCTGCTTGTCTATGAAATAAGAATTTTTGAGACGCAATCTCATCTTGGTTTTGTAAGCAATAATATAGACTATGGCGTATATTTGCAGAAAGTGGTAGACGACTTTGATTTTCAGGAGGATTGAAAAGATTTTCAGATATACCTAATTTTGATGAAAGCAGTTTTTCTAAACCATTATTATCTATAGGCGTAGCGCTCGTCAAATCACTGGGAATGTTTTTCGCTCCTACTAAATAACAGCAACTATTTGTAGAGGCTTGTCCATGAGGAGGATTTTCTCTAGCAATTAAAAGGTATTCGTCATTATGAACTAATTGAAGAGCATACCACGCAACCCGTTCTCTCACAAACCCTTCTGCAATATTACAAGAAGTTCCGCCAAAGCAATAGTCAATAATGTCACCAATTACTGACTTTCCCGTTTTAGACTTTCCTGTAATGATATTTACTGATCCTGTATTAAATGGCAGGATACGTTTTTCTCCGTTTATACCGTATAGCACTATTGCACTGATTTGCATCACGGTTTCACCCCCCAAGCAGTATAAATATTTTCAACAGCGTGCATATTACAAAACCAACGTCCAACACGTTCCGCTTTTTGAACACATTCTGCAATTTCTTGATCATTAGCGGTATAATGAATAATCTTTGACTTTGAAATCGGTTTTATTATTGATAAACCACCGTCGTTAATTGTGCAATTACCTTGAAATAATAAAAATTCTATAGCTTCATTTGTAAAGCCAATTAGGCTCTTGGTTCGATCCGCAAACCCTACTAACACATCAGGATTTCGTTGTAACCACACAACCATATTATTTCTTGAATTAACCCTATTCCTTGTACCTTTATGTAATATAATAGGCAGGACTAAATAAAGTAATGGGAATGGCATAACACTTTGAGCTTTCTTTTGATATTCAGATGTAACTGTATATAACAGCAATGCACAAAATGATGGATTCAATAAATTTGCTGTTTCCGGTGAGCGTTTATTCCATTGTATCATACCATCACCCCTTTAATATTTTACATAAGCGATCCATAAAATCAACATGCCATCCAACGGAAAGTTGATTAGCAAGTTCATGATATGTACCACGCATAATAAATGGATCTGGAACATTACTTCTTATTGGCAATGACAAATTTTCAATTTCGCCAAATAACTTTTTTCCTGCAAACTGCTTCTGATTTTCAGTGAGCTGATCACCATAATCCTCCAAATCTTCTTTCATTATCAAGAATAATCTATTCCATTCATCAACGAGCCTTCTTTCATATTTTTCCAAGTCATTGATAAATAGTAATTGTTCTCTGACCCACTGACTTCTTTGACAGTAGGCGTTATAATAGTCTCGAATACACCGCTTTAAACGACTGTTAGAAATAGCTATTAAGCCTAACTGCTCAATGAATATTCTATTTTCAGGTGGCAACTGTTCTAATTCATCATCTGTCGGTTGGTAATATGGATCAACATCTATTGGAAGAGAATCCGCTTTATATTCACTACCAATATCATTCATCTTTTTTTGCAATTGTCGATAACTAATAAACACTGGTTCATCAGAAATTAAACATTGAATTGCAGAAACAATCCACCACCCTACTATTTTTTCGTATACACGATCTTCAAAAGGTTGAAGTGTTATAACACGTACATACGGCATAATACTTTCTTTTATTTCCCCAATATTAGGACTCATATCACATACATAAATATGCTTAACCAAAGTTTCTTGTTGCTTATCGTTTAATGAATTAAAAGCATCATAATAGCTCTTATTGGTCTCTGATGCATTTAAATCTGCCGTTTGACGCATAATATCAAGTGCTTTTTTCCAATCACGAGAACTCATGTTTTGCAAATAAAATGCTATTGAGTTATTTTGCGCTTTCGCTGTTGTGATAATAACAAAATCAGTTGTGTCTTTGGAGCGACCGTTGTTTTTTATATAATCACACCAGCTTTTTATCGTTCTCCAATAATCAATGCTAGTATCACTCAAACTCCCTCGTCGATAAAGTTGGTGCTTAACTTGAATCATAATTTGAGGCGTATCTTTTTCTACAAAAGTAACATCATCAAATTTTTCAATGCAAAGTTGCGAATCGGGATTTCTGCTCCCTAACAGGAGTAGAAGTGCAGAAAGCACCTGATACAGATAACCCGATAGTTGGCCTGAAGCATCGTGTATATTATGCTCAATCATCGTCATGCTCCTTTCACTTTTTAATGTTCAATCTTTTCGTCTGCTGAAGTGAATTCTAAAATTTCATTTATATCGCAATTTAATGCACGACATATATATTCAATGCTTTCTAAAGAAATATATTGATTCCTTTTCATACGAGTAATTACATTTGCACTGATTTGGGCTCTTTGTTGTAATTGGACATTGGAGATCTCTTTTTCTATCATTAGATGAAACAATTTTTTATAGCTAACTGCCATTAACCTACTCTCCTAGATTACAGATTAAAACTATTATATCACGAGTTCGTGATATTTTCAATACTAAAAGTAAAAAATCACTTCAAACTCAAAACCGTCACAGCAAGTTACTGTGACGGTTTTGAGTTGTTATTTTATATGATAGTTTACGCCTCTATCTCCATACCGTTCTGAAATTTGAAAACTAACCGCCCGTCCTCGTGCGCTGTGACCTTGTCAATCACCGTCAGCCAAAGCACATCGTCAAATTCCGTGAGCGGTTCGTCTTGCTCCGAAAGCCGGAACATGAAAGCCTCTATGGCGTCCGCTTTTGCACTCCGCTTCGCTTTTGATTTTTCAAGAGTTTCAAGGCGATCGGTTGCCCGATTGTAGCGTTCCACCAGGGTTTCGTACCTTGCTGTGTAGTCCTCCTGGTTAAGTGCCGTATTGGAGTTTTCGGCTATGCATTTGTGTGTAAGCTCCGTCACTACCTCAATTTCTGCCCGCAGTTCCGAAATTTCGGTGTCAATCTCCGAACAATCGGAAAACGACTGTTGAATGAGTCGGCAGTCCTCAAGCAGAGCCTCTCGGTTCTCATATAAGGAATTGTAGGAGGCAAGGAAACGCTCCTTCAGTTCTTCTTCGGTATAGTGCGGTGTTTTGCACTTTTTATCGCCGTCAAATTTCGCATTGCATTGCCAGATGACCGTGCGGTATTTACTGTTTGAATGCCATACCTTTGAGCCGAAATATTCTCCGCAATCACCGCATACGATTCGGCAGGAAAACACGCTGCCGCCGCTGTATCTACGACCGAACGCTTTTCTCCGCTCCATTTCGTTCTGCACCAGCTTGAATTCCAATGGGTCGATAATCGCAGGGTGACTGTGCTCAATAAAATACTGCGGAACTTCGCCCTCATTCTTTTTCATCGTCTTGGTAAGAAAATCGACCGTGAATTTTTTCTGCAAAAGAGCCGAGCCTTTATATTTTTCATTTGTGAGAATGCTGTTTATAGTGCTCGTCTGCCACTTGCTTTTTCCGGCCGGCGTCGGAATGCCTTCTTTGGTAAGCTGACCGGCTATGGTGCAGGCTGTTTTTCCGTGCATGAACATGGAGTAGATTCGACGCACCAAATCTGCCTCCTCCGGCACGATTTCAGGCAGGTCATTTTCTCCTTTGCGATAGCCGAGAAACTGCTTATACGGCAGCGACACTTTACCGTCCGAGAAGCGTTTCCGCTGACCCCAGGTGACATTTTCGGAAATGGAGCGGCTTTCTTCCTGTGCAAGACTTGACATAATGGTGATAAGCAATTCGCCCTTGCTGTCGAGGGTGTAAATGTTTTCTTTCTCGAAGAACACCTCCACGCCTTTTTCCCTGAGTTTACGGACGGTTACCAGGCTGTCTACCGTATTTCTTGCAAATCGGCTGACCGACTTGGTGACGATCAAATCAATTTTACCAACCAAAGCGTCCTCTATCATTTGGTTGAAGCCGTCACGGTGCTTTGTATTTGTACCGCTTATGCCTTCGTCCGTATATACCTTTACAAACTCCCAACGATGTTGTTTTTTACGCCGGAGAAGGTGCGCTTCAAGGTGTCCATAGCATCGGTGTAATCCACAGCCGCCTGCACAGCGCCGTCACTCATGACCATGCCCATTTCGTTGGCTTTGTCGATAAGCTCCTGTGTAGACTCGGCCGTCTGATTCAGAAGCGGGATCATCTCCTGTCCGCTTTTGCCGAACATATCGTTGGCGAGGGCGGCTTTTTCGGTATCGTCCGTCATCCGCTGCAAGCCTGCGATGGTCATGGCAAAGATATCTTCGCGGGATTTGTTTGCCAGGTCTTCGGTAGAGATACCAAGCCGTGTGAACTTTTCGATTGCCTTGTCCGTGCCGTTTTTAGCGTCGTCGATGGTGTTCGTCAGGGTTTTCATACCCGTCTGCACGCTGTCAATATCCACGCCGCTCTGGGACAGGACATAGTCCCATTCCTGATAGGCTTCACGGGAGAGACCAAGCCTTTGGCTCATTTTGTCGATGTTGTCGCCCACTGCCGCCACATCGTTTGCCATGTCGTAGAGCTTTTTTCCTGCGGCAGCGGCGGCAGTGCCGATTGCTGCCATAGCCGCACCGACAGCGACGCCGACTCCCTTCAAAACACCGCCCAGCTTTTCAAACTTTCCGCCCGCTTCATCGGCGTCCCTGCCGGTATCCTTGATCTCGTCACCGAATTCATCCGCCTGTTTTTCGGCGTCGTTAAATTCCTCGGCGGCTTTGTCCAGGGCGTCGTTGTTCTGCTTGAGTTCTCGCTCCATGCCGTTGAGGGCGGCCTCTGCGTTGTTAAGCTGAATCTGCCAGTTCTGCGTCCGCTTATCGTTTTCCCCAAAGGAGGAAGCGGCGTTTTCGAGAGCCGAGCGGAGGGTTTCGATCTTCTGCTTTTGTGCTTCGATCTCCTTGTTCAGGACGGTGTTCCTGGCGGTGAGTGCCTGCACCGAGTTATCGTTTTTATCGAACTGGGAAGAAACCAGTTTCATTTCCGAGCCGAGAACCTTGAAGGACGAGTTGATATCAGACAACGCCTTCTTGAATTCCTTTTCGCCCTCAAGACCGATTTTCAGTCCGAAATTGTCTGCCATACCGTGTCACCTCCCTCAAAACGGCATAAAAAATGCCCGGACTTTCCGGGCAAAATAAAAGAGCCGATTTCTCGACTCTTTCATAGATTATTTAGATCGTTATTGCATCTCTCTCAAATGCCTGTCAATATCCCGTCCGCCATACATTACACGCATAACGGTAACAACAGCTTTATCATGATTCGGGATATAAAAGACAAGGTAATTGTCAACAGGCATAATGCGAAGATTTCGCTCCTGCCATATCCCTTTTTCATATTTGCGAAACCGCTCCGGCATCTGATCCAAAGACGAAATCGCTTTTTCCAGGCGCTCAAGCTGTCCTGCCGCCGTCTGCGGAGAACCGAGATCGGTTGCGATATAGGAAAAAATATCGATTAAATCTCTTTTCGCAGTAGCGGTAATTTCAATTCTATATGTCATATGCCGCATTCCTTACGGATTTCGGAAAAAGCCTGCTCCATGGGAATTGTGCGTCCCTCCCGGATATCCTCATATCCTTTCGATAGTTCTGCGTCGAACTGCTCTGCGGTCATAAGACTGATATCCAGCGGATGATTCGGTAGCTTCACCTCAAAAGGCAGACCTTTGTTCAAAATAATCTGTCTGTAAAACATAGTAATTGCGTTAGACGCAGGAATACCGAGGGCGTTAAGGATGCTCTCCGCCTGTTCCTTCAAATCCGGTTCGATTCGTGCATAAAGATTTGCTGATTTTGCCATATCAAAAACTCCTTTCAAAGTTATGATTTCTTGATCCATCTCTATTATACACGATTGTGCGGACAAAAGCAATACATAATTGAAAATATTTTTTGAATTTCGAGCAGAAAATAATGGAAGCAAACGAGAAGGGACAAAAGTAATAGAGCAGAACCAATCGCTGATTATCCGGCAAGGATCGTAGTGCTTTATACATTCTTTCGCTTTCTACGACACAAGGGTAGCCGTCCGCATAAAACACCAACTGCTCCGACTCATAGGTGTCCTCGTGGGAAAGCAGTTCAATAAGGTAGTCCACCGAATCCTCGCCGGTGGCGTCGTATTTTCTTCTGTTTTCCGCTGCCCGTTTTAGATTTCTGCTGCAATTCCGTATAACGGTAACGCAGAACGAGTCAAACATTGCACAGATGCTTTTTTCTCTGTCAGAGGGAGTTCTGCATCCAAGCAAGCAGTGCGCAGGTTAAAAGTAACGCAAATATTCTTTTCATGGTTAAATTCCTTTCTGATTGACTGCGGGGATCACTTCAACCGTTTCACAAATGTCACAAAGTACATGAGGATAGCAGTTGCACACACCGATTGCACGAAGTATGCCTTCTTTATAGGCTTCCTCCATTGCACGGTAAGCGCCGATATAATCACCAATAGGCTGATGAATGAGATACAGGTCGATGTAGTCAAGTCCCAGCTTTTTAAGAGAAGCAGCAATCGCTTTCTTTGCGCCTTCATAGCTTGCATCCTGTACCCACAGCTTGGTTGTTATGAACAGTTCATCACGGGGAACGCCGCACTTTGCAATGGCCGCTCCTACAGCTTCTTCGTTCATGTAAGTAGCGGCAGTGTCGATAAGACGGTAACCGGATGAAATGGCGTCCAGCACAGCCTGCTCGCATACGGCGGGATCGGCAACCTGAAAGACACCGAATCCCTCCATCGGCATTTTAATTCCATTGTTAAGAGTAATAAATTCCATAATCTTTACCGCCTTTAGTACGATAGCGTTGCTCGGTTTCAAGGAGTCCGGCTTTACGCAAATCACGCAAAGCACGGCGGACAGTGGACTGCGACAGTTTCAACTCTCGTGCAATTGTCGGGATGGCCGGCCAACATTCTCCGTCCTTGTTCGCTCGATCAAGAAGATAAATATAAACAGATACCGCACGGTGAGGAAGCTCCATGCGGTATAAAAAATCAAGTCTGCCCATCGCTTACCTCCTGCACTTTCGGCGGTGAGTTGTGTTTCTGCCTGCTCGTCCGCAAAGCCGTACCCTGACCACCGCCGTTATTCTTTGGTTTGTTCGGCGGAGTGTGTTGCGGCTCGTTGCTTTGACTTTCTGTCTGCGCCTGACCGCCTGCGGATTCGCTGTCCGTCGGCGGTTCTTCCTTGATGAGCCAATCGGCGTGGTACTTTTGAACGATTCCGTCCATGATCTCCTTCTTCTCGGCGTAGATTACCTCTCTACCGCCGTTGTCCTCTACGGTGTACGGATCATCCTCGTTAAATTCGATGCCCCATTTGAAGAACAGTTTCAGCTTTACCTTCATCGGATGGAATCCCGTTTTCATCACAACGAATTGTCCTTTCGGCATGGATTTGAGTTCGTCGGGAGTCATAAGCGGTCGCTCTATCATTTGCAGGGATTGGGAGGGATCATTCTTTGAACGGCTGACCGATCCACTCATTACCGTTCTACTGCCGAGCGCTTTGGAGAGTACCTCTGCCGAGCTGCTGTTGGGAGCGAAACCGCCGAACAGCGTGATCTGCGTATTGTCTACAATAATCTCTGCACCTTCCTTGCCATAGTTCTTTCTCTCCTTTGTCTGTAAATACAAAAAGCCTCCGACTTTTGCAGTAAGATAAAACAAAAGCCGGAGGCTGATAAAATTACATATTCATTTGCGGTGATTCGTCCTGCTCGAATGAGGGCGGATTCTCTTCAAGCCGGGGATATCCGTATTCCAATTTTCTCGTGAGTTCTTTGAGCTGCTGTTCCTGATCGTAGGTGAGCGTTTCGCAGTTTTCTCTGACATAATCAATGCATCGGTACAGATTTTCCGCTTCTTCAAAAGTGATCATGAGATTTTCATCTACAAGCCCCGATCGGATGACAAAGGATTTTTTTGCGTATGCATAATCGGCAGAGTAATCTCCGTGTATTACATAGTTTCGTTCTTTGTTCTGATGCCATGTTGAAAACATAAATCCGTGCTGCTCGCTGTACATTGCGCCGAGAACGGTATTGCCGTATTCGGAAAGCCTGCGGTATTCGGGAAGATCGACAATACCGAGCGGAGGGGACGCTTCATAAAGGGATACATATTCACGAATGGAATTTGCTGCATCACTGATGGAAGCAAGTGTTGACCGATAGCTGTCTCTGATCTGCCCGTCCTGATTCCAATACAATTCATTCTTTTTGCCTGCAATGCCGAGTGGGATTCCGTTTGCCGAAATATGAAGCTTTCCGCTTTCATTGTACATTTGCCCCGTGCAATCAAATTTGGGTAACTGCCGCAGCAGTTCGCGCTGATAAATTGTCATTTTCTTTTTCCTTTCAGATTTTAAGATTTTACATGGTCTGCTCAAAACCGTTCGTCTGCTCCTGATATTCGGTTATATCCATCAGATACTTTGGATCGACAACGATTTCGGATTCGTTTCTGCCGTTGAACAGAGCATAGATGTGAGCTTTCTCAATCTGCGCCTCATAGACCGTCCCGTCCTCATCGAATCGGTTGGCAAACCACTCAGCGGTATCGGGATTCAGCGTCCATGACAGCGCTTTCACATTGTCTGCGTTATATGAGGTAACGCCTCTGTAGACGGTCAGCGTATCGTCCAAACCCTGAAACTGCTCATATTCGTCCTCATCCATGAGGCAGGAGGGATCAGCTTGCCGGAAAAGACGAACAAACTCTGCTGTCGTAAAATTCGGATCGTTGTGCGGCGCTTCCGTCTCCGTCCATACATCCGAGAGAATTTCGGAAAAGTCTTTCTGCGACATATACGGCTCGGCATATTTCAGAAAGACCATGCGGTATGCCTTTGTCAGCAGCATAAAAATATGATGCGGCGAGTCACATTTGTTGATGAAGCTTTTCATCTGCTCTCGCCATCGGAGCAGGGCATTTTCATCTTCCAACAGATTCGACGGATAATCTTTGTCTTTAAATCCTACGAAACCCGTATCGGTAAACGGATGCTTTACGATGATAGGACTGTGCGGAGTTGTTTCTATATCCAGAGTCAAAAATGTTCGTGCCAATTCTTTTATGCACAGCATATCGGTTTGTTTTTTCATTCTGTCAGCTCCTTTCGGGCAACAAAAAGGCAGATAGATTTTTCTTCTATCTGCCTGATTTGGTTGATATTCAGTTGTCGTGAGAGTTCGAACCTTTACGCAAAGGGAAAATAGCCTTTTTATATCTACGAAATTGACTCTCGAAAAAATGTCGCCTAAAACGGCGAAAACCCCGATAAAATCGGGGTTTTCGGGGACAATATCTTTTTTATTGTCTCTTGATGGCGGAGACGGAGAGATTCGAACTCTCGTGCCCGTTAAGGCAAACGCATTTCGAGTGCGCCCCGTTATGACCGCTTCGATACGTCTCCATATATTGGCTTAAGCAACGAAAAATATATTGTAACACTGCTTAACAACTGCCACTTATTCTAGCAGAATACGCAGCAAATGTCAAGTCACAATTTGCACTTTGCCGCAAAATCGGTCTGAACAATTTTGATTTTTTCATAATTTTGTATGTGATAAAATGATGTGACCCAATAAAAAGAGAAGTAACTTCAAAATATG
>JAMPDR010000027.1 GCA_023665555.1 Ruminococcus sp. | reverse complement strand
TCCTGACGGCTTTGAGTTTAAGTCAGATCATTTCAAAGTCGGAGATAAATATGCAAGAGTTCTGTTCATAAGGGATTATCCCTCATATATAAAGGACAAGGTGATATGGGAACTTACAGATTGTAACCGCAATATGATATTCAATTTTGATATTGTCCCGGTATCAACGGAAGAAGCACAGAAGTATGTTGAAAAACAGGCTCTCGGTGTGGAAACTAACATCGCCAACTATCAACGAAAAAATGGATTTGTGATTCAAATTGTAGATGCACTGTTTTTATGGACGATAATTATCTGTTTAACGGTATTCTTTCAGTTTTTAATAAAGTGATAAGTGATCCTGAATTGCTGAGATATGAAAGCGATAAAAAGAATTTATATAATCCAAGCCTTGAAGTTATACGGCAAGAAAATGAAATTAGATATTTAATGAACCAGCCGAAGCCGCAATTTCAGCCAATTAAGAAACTCGTTATATCTTGTGCTAATGATAAAATTAGCTGTTGCAAAGAGGATTTTTCATTTGCAACTGATGAACTTATAAAATACTTTTCTGCTATGGATAAGATAGATGATTTTAATTATGAATTGCTGTCAGATACCATAGAGAAAATTGTTGTTAATAAAGACGATAGCATAACAATCCGTTTTGTAAACGGTAAAGAAATTAATTCCGAGAAGGGAGAACAAGACAATGCAGGTAGCAAGAACAGTAACAAAAATTGAAGCAAATCCGCTTTTAGCATCAAGAAAAAATGAATACAAACAACTGAATGTTGCGGCATATTGCCGTGTATCAACCGACTCGGATGACCAGCTTCAAAGCTATGAAGCTCAGGTTTCATATTATACCGATCATATTTGCAAAAATCCGAAGTGGCATTTCGTCGGTATTTATGCTGACGAAGGTATAACCGGAACTATGGTAAACAAGCGTGAACGCTTTAAAGATATGATAAAGGACTGTGAAAAAGGAAAGATTGACCTTATCCTCACAAAGTCCGTTTCACGATTCGCAAGAAATACCGTTGACAGTCTTAGCTATGTCAGAAAACTCAAAGCTATGGGTATCGGCGTATTCTTTGAAGAACAGAACATTGACACGCTGACCACTGACAGTGAAATGTTTATAGGACTTTACAGCGTTATGGCGCAGTCAGAGAGTGAAAACATAAGTGCAAATATCCGATGGGGTATTCAGCAGAGAATGAAAAATGGTTCATATGCTTTTAACTATAAGACTTACGGATACAGAAAAGGTGAGGGCGGTGAGCCTGAGATCGTGCCCGAAGAAGCTGAAGTTGTCAGAAAGATTTTCAGAATGTACCTTGACGGAGCGACCGTTGATACCATTGCTAAATATATAAAGGAAAACGGAATCAAAAACCGAAACGGTCATACCGATTGGAAAAGAGAAACGATTCGTTTAATGCTTAGTAATGAAAAATATGTTGGCGATTTACTGATGCAAAAGACATTTCGCACTGATTGTATCAGTAAAAAGACAAAGAAAAATAATGGAGAACTGCCTAAATATCTCGTCAGTAACAATCACCCGGCTATAATAGACCGAGATGTATTTAAAATGGTACAGCAGGAACGAGCAAGGCGAGCAGGAAAAAGAAAAACATCTGATAAAACAATAACAGAACTTGGCAAATACAGCAGTAAATATGCACTGTCGGAAATTCTTATCTGCGGTGAGTGCGGAAGTCCGTACAGACGAAGAACAATAAACAGTCACGGTGAAAAGAAAATATATTGGCGTTGTCTTAACAGAATAGAACACGGCTCCAAATATTGCTCCAAGTCAGTCGGAATTGAAGAGTGTGTTCTTCACGAAGCAATTTGCAAAGGTATTTCAAGAGCTGTTCCACAAAAAGAAGAAATACTAAATGCCATGAAAACCACACTTGAATATGCTGTTACAGGTGAAAATGAAGTACTTGATCGGTACAACATTGAGCTTAATATTAAACAGCTTCAGGAAGAAGCTGACATGATGATGGTACAGGCTTCAAGAACCGAAGGTGACACAGAAAGGTATTTCACCGAAATTGAATCGCTGTATGCTAAAGTAAAGGCACTCAGGCAGCAACTTGAAACATTGCAAACAGATGTTGATATGAGCGGCAGTACAGACATCGAAGTAAAAAGAATAGCCGAAATCCTTGAAAAAGAAGATTTCAGCTTTACGGAATTTGATGATATCGTCATAAGACGAATTGTTGAATGTATAAGGGTTATGGGTAATAAATCAATCGTGATTATCCTCAAAGGCGGATTTGAAATAACCGAATCTTTGGAATAAAATAGAAACATGAGATGCAGATTTTATCAAATATAGTGCTTTTTGTTATAGTATATAAATTTTTATAAAGCTATAGAGGCTTTTGAATTTTGAGATATGATCAAGGAAAATTTGTTGTAATTTTTGTTCAGTAATCACAAAATTGACAAATATTTTTTACTAAATTCACTAAAAAATATTATATATTGAAGATTTTTTTATACGCTATAGAGAAAAAATCTCCATATCTTGACATTATTTGTGTTTGTGGTATACTTCATTTTGTAAAGATATCCATAACTCATTATTTAATGAGTTGGGCATGTATATGTGCTCTATCTAATCAAGTCTTCCATGTTAGACTTGGTTAGTTTTTTTTGGTGGTGAAAGATTCATGTCGACTTTATGTGATTATTTGGCGCAACAGCAAGAAAAGAATATTATCTCGGAAGTTTTGCCGATAATGCATTCTTGTGAATGTTTTGATAGCAGATTGATTATTCAAAGTGAACGATTGGAATCCCGTCCTTGTAAAGTTCTTAAGAAAGATGTGTTATATTTCTTTTATGGTAAGCCGTCATATCCAGTAGGAGAAAAGGTTGAGGGAAATCGAACTGATATTGAATATTGCCCAGTATGCTTTATTGTCAATCCAGATAAAGTAAAAATATACAAAGTATTTCCTTTTGATACAGGAGCTTTCGATGCTAATATATATAAAGAGTTTTTGCATCGCAATATGAAAATGGATGAGTTTGAAATTGAAGGGTCAATTAATGCAATATTAAAGTATATTACTGTATTTTACGGAAATAATGAAAACTATATTCGTGGACAGGCTGTAGAATGCACTAAAAAGTACAATCCATATGTTGATGCGTTAATCAGTCTTTTGAATGCACAGGGTACTTATGAAATCGATGATAGGGCACATACAGTAGAAGTTTCGACTCAAGAACATGTACATCTTAAAGATGCAGTTGAGTGTGTAATTCTACCTGAAGATCTTTTACGAGAAGAAGTAATAAAAAATTTTTTAGATAATAATAATATTAAGTATTTTGAATATACTGTACGGTCATTAACGGCTCCGTCTAGATATAACGAGGTGGTTTTTGAAAAGGCAATGGAATATCTGAAATTTCGAAAAAGGGGGAAAATAGGTGCATAATTCGTATAAATTAATAGGCTTTATTGATTTGTTCAATATCATTCCGAATTTTGTATATCCTGTTTTTGAAAATGAGGGAAAATGGTTTTTTCAGCATGGTCACCAAGATTGTGTTGAGGAGTTTGTAGAGGTTAAACAAAGTGTTTTTTCAAGACTCATTCCAGTGGAAGAACGAGAAGGAGATAAGACTGTAATTGATATCAAAGCTAATCCTATCTATGCGTTTCGTGAGGACACAGACAAAATAGAATATGGTGACTCTACTTTTTTTCAAAAGTATTTTAAATACTATACTACGGAAGACATATTGCTGCAAAAAAAAATAGAAGATTTTCTTGAAGAAATACCAAAAAGACAAACTAATATATTAATATATCAATCTAAAAAGCCGTATTTTTATGGCACTGGAAGGCGGAAATCTTCTGTTGCACGAGTGTACCTTTATCCCGATGGAACGGGTGGAATTACAATTAACAGGAGGGATATTGATGATTATTTTAGCCTCGAAACTCTTAAACTGATTGTTCGTCAGCCACTGCATATAGCAGATACTTTAGATAAGGTGGATATTGTTGTTACTGTTTCTGGAGGTGGTTTCTCGGGTCAAGCGGGTGCAATTCGCCATGGTATTGCTAGAGCATTAATTCTTATGGAACCCGAGCACCGTCCTGCGCTTAAAGCGGCAGGTTTGCTTACGCGTGATTCACGAATGAAAGAACGTAAGAAGTATGGTCTCAAAGGTGCTCGTCGTGCACCACAATTTTCAAAGAGGTAGTAAAATATCTATTGAAATCTGAACCTTTTGGGGTTAGCCTACAATAATGAAGTGGGATTAGATGAAAAGGCAACTGTGTTCGACAGTAATGAATTATATGTTAACAATACTGATCCGCTGAAAATATTTGATGCACCATTAGTTAATTTAAGTCGATATTCCCTTTATTTTGGATGTTGCCGCAGTGGAAATTTTGAGGAAATCCTTATAAATGGAGAATCACCCAAAATATATAGTGCAGAGATTACTATATCCGATTCAACCTATAATATGGATTTTTGGTTTGTTATTTCAATAAATAAACCAACGGTTGAATTTATAAAATAATTTTTACATTATTAGTGGTATACCATTGACTTAATACTAACTGTGCATAAACAAAAAAACGACATAATGTGATATAATATTAATATGGATTATAACGATAAATTGAATTTACGGAGGAAAACGTAATGGAATACGTCAGAGTGACAAAAGAAAATATTGACAAGGAACATATTTGCTGTGCTATATCAAATAACAAAGATATGCAAGTTTCATCTAAAAAGGATTGGATGATGAAATGTTTTGATGATGGACTTATCTTTCTAAAAAGTATTGAACGGGGTAAATGTTTTATTGAGTACATACCGGCAGAAAACGCATGGGTGCCTATTATTGCGGAAAACTATATGTATATAGATTGTTTATGGGTATCAGGTTCACTCAAAGGACATGGGTATTCCAATGATTTGCTTAACGAGTGTATTAAAGATTCTAAAGAAAAAGGCAAATCGGGTCTTTGCATTCTTTCCTCCGCAAAGAAGAAACCTTTTTTATCCGATCCAAAACACTTATTGCATAAAGGTTTTAAAGTTGCTGATGTTTCAGATGTGGGAATTAATTTGATGTATTTGGCTTTTGATGAAAAGGCTATGATTCCGCAATTTACAGAATCAGCAAGACATCCTCATATTGAAGAAAACGGATACGTTCTTTACTATACAAGCCAATGCCCTTTTAATGCTAAATATGTACCCATTGTTGAACGTACTGCTTTAGAAAACGGTATTCCATTCAAGGCAATTCATATTCAAACTAAGGAGCAGGCACAGGCAGTATCAAGTCCATGCACATCTTATGCAATGTTTTATAATGGTAACTTTCTCACAAATGAACAATTTAATGATAAGAGATTTTTGAAAAAGGTGCAATCTGCATTAAATGTGCACGTTGACTAAATTCATCCGAATCACGCAGATGCGGATACGTGATATGTTGCGAATTTATGCAATCGGTTGTTTTTCACTTGAATTGTGCATACAGAAGCGTATAATACCTACATTAATAAATTTTATTGAAAAAGATGATAGCTTTGTGCTAAACTTTTTCTAATAGATTTCGATTAATGAATGTCATAAAAGTGGGTGTATTATGAAACGGGAAAAAGAAACGATAATTATTGGTGGAATAAAGCAAAGCATTTTAACTTTATATACAAATACGGCAAATCCGATTTTATTAATTGTCCATGGTGGACCAGGATCGCCTGACAGACCTTTGGTTTGTGAATATAATAGTGAAATCGCCGATGAGTTTACTATTGTTTGCTGGGATCAGCGCTGTTCAGGGTTAAGCTACACCAAGGAAAGCAAAAAAGAGCCACTGACTACTGAACTGATGTTGTGTGATTTAAAAGAAATTGTTGAGTATCTTTTAAAAAAATATAATCAAAATAAATTATTTTTGGCCGGTCATTCATGGGGCGCATATCTTGGCTTATGGTTTGCAAGCAAATATCCTGAACTTTTGCATTACTATATTGGTACCGGTCAAGGGATATCTTCAAAATTAGATGAGATTGAAAAATATAATTTTGTACTATCTGAATCTGATAAAATTGATGATACCAAATGTGTAAACAAGCTGCTTGCTTACGGAAAACCTGTGAACGGAATTTATCCGAATAATAACAAAGAAGCCAATAGTTTTGTTGGAAATTTAATTCATAAGTACGGCGGTTACATTCATCAAAACAATACTTTTTCAATGAAAAAATATATTGCTGTATATCCTAAATACTATGGTTTTAATTTGTATAAGGTGATATGCGGGATTAATTATTCAGTTAAACATCTCACCGATAAAATGAAACAAAATGATATAATTCCATCCATTAAACAACTTGATATTCCGATCAAATTAATATTTGGCGAAAAGGATTATATATGCCCGATTGCAACTGCAGAAGACTGGTTTGAAAAACTAATTGCTCCGAAAAAGGATTTTGTTATTATTAAAAATGCTGCACATATGGTAAACTTTGAACAACCAACAGAATGGAACAATGCTGTGAGAAACTGTACTAAGCAATAATATCGATTTTATCCGATTAAGTGTTGCAGCAACAGTCGGCAAAATTATTGTACAACTTCCAACACTAAGATACACACAAATAAATAACAGGCGATAATACAAATTTTCACCCATTTACCGGTATGTATAGGTGGGTGAATTTATATCGACTGTATGTTACTCTACATGATCGCTTGTCAATATGATAAGCAGGTTTATCACTTTTGATAAATCAAGGGTGTCCTCATTTTTGTGAGTAAAAATAAGGTAAATTCTCAGAACAAGCAAATCACCATTTTCACGGACTGTCGGGATTTGAACTTATTTTGAATGGAGATGTTATAATGAATATTCATTTTGGTTTTTCATATGTAGGTTTAATATTTTTACTAATGTTAATGCTGCCTAACATTATTTGGAGTAAAAATAAACCCAAGGACTATGATAAATATGTAAAAAACGAGAATAAAGTGCTACTATTTTTTGAAAGACTCGGAGAAATGTCAACAACATGTTTATCATTGGTATTTAGAGATTTTAATATAAATAAAATATCCGGATGGTCGTGTTTATTGCTGGTTGCCTTTATTTTAATGATTTTATATGAAATATACTGGCTAAGATATTTTAAAAGTAATAGAACAATGAAAGACATGTATAGCAGTTTGCTGGGTATACCGATTGCAGGAGCAACTTTGCCTGTACTTGCATTTCTATTATTAGGTGTATATGGTAAGAATATATTTCATATTATATCAACAATTGTATTGGGAATAGGACACATTGGAATACATTTAAATCATCATAGGGAATTAAAATAAGTAATAATAAGTTCTCGAATACGATTAGTTTCAAAACTTTCTTATTTTTTTAATTTTGGAATAATTAATTGTGCATAATTCAGACCCAAATTTTCAGATTAAATTTTTAAATACGTGGTCTTTTTTTTGTTTTCATAATACGTTTAATTTGCCATTGTAAAATATGTTGACATATAAAATTTGCCATGATATAATAATAAAAAATACTTGGAGGCTAAAATGGAGAAAAAGGTATTTAAAAAGACACTAATAGTGGAACTAATTGTTCTTTGTATGCTTTGCTGTTTGTGCACGATATCATATGCTGTGTATGATCCTGAGGATATACCCGAAGAAGAGTTAAGTGCGGTAGCAGAAGATTATTACGATGAATTCGACAAACGAGTTGATGAAAAAATCAAAATTCTTGACCAACTTGATAATACGATTAAGGAAGATGCCACTCAGGATGATTATATCCGTCAAGCACGTTTGCTTCTTGATAAGCCGATTATAAAAGATTACAAATATGCTCTTCCGCAGTTGAAATCAAGCTATGCCAATTATAATCGTGAAAATGCAGCCGCATATGCTCTTAAATATGCTGATACGTTTAATTCGACATATAAAAAAATGGATGATGATAAGGATTGTACAAACTTTGTTTCACAAGCAATAGCGGTTGGAGGAGTCTATTCATATATTAATTCAGATTTTAATTCAAAACCATTACTTATTAGAGATTGGATATTGGATTCTTCTCCAAACTACTGGTATATGATAAAAAAGTCCCGAACATTAGGTTCAGATTACTGGCAATATTCAAGATCATGGTCTTTTGTCCCTGATTTTAGAACATTTCATATTGCCCGTTCCGCAGGAAAAGACAATTATTTTAGCGGTAAACTAACATCCGGTGGATCTAACAATGATAAATATGGCCCTAATAAAACAAAAGATGAAACAAATAATTTCGAGTACAAATTGCGTAAGTATGCAAAAGTTGGGCAGGTTTGGCAAAGCGGAGACAAGCACTCGATTATAATTACAAAAGTTACAAAAAAGTCGGATGAATATAATTATGTTTGGTACTCATGTCATTCAAAACCTAAGAAAAATGTAGATATTCAAGAATTCTTTAATTGGGTTTATAAAGATAGAAATAACGAAACTATTCATCGGCTCGATTTCAGTTGATGAGGTAGCATTTTCTAAACCAATATAAAGGAGAAAGCATATGAGTAAGAAAATGAAGATCGTTGTGTTGGTTTTGGTATGTATTTTCGTGTTGGCAATAACGGCGGCAATATCCTATCATGCAATCGTGTATCCTTTCAAGGCATTGAGCGTCGATGTTGAAGTACATCCAATGACGAAATCGGAGCTAAAGTATTGCGCTCATGAACTTAACAAGTATCGCAATGATGACGGATATTTTGAATATTTGAACGAAAATTTTGAATTTGACTCCGGTGATCCGGATGAATATTGCTGTATAAAAGTTATTGTTGAGTTCAAGAACACGAATTCTATAAGAAAGATGAAACCGAAGTATCTGATTCCATGTTCAGATAACGACGTAATAGGCTATAGCGTGCAACAGTTGAAATATGATAGTTTTGAACCGGGAGAAACCGGTGATGTGACCTGCCGTTTTTATTGCAGAAGAAATGGCATGACCGATGAAGAATTAAGGAACTATATTTTTAATTTGAATTATTACTTTGTACAATCCGATGTGCACTTCAATGAAAGGCAATCGAAACTATCACTCAAAAAATTCGCATAACGAAACTATTCATCGGCTCGATTTCAGTTGATAAGGTAGCATTTTCTAAACCAATATAAAGGAGAAAGCATATGAGTAAGAAAATGAAGATCGTTGTGTTGGTTTTGGTATGTATTTTCGTGTTGGCAATAACGGCGGCAATATCCTATCATGCAATCGTGTATCCTTTCAAGGCATTGAGCGTCGATGTTGAAGTACATCCAATGACGAAATATGATATAGAGGATTGTGCTCATGAACTTTATAAATATCGCAACGATGACGGACATTTTGAATACTTGAACGAAAATGTTGAATTTGACTCCGGTGATCCGGATGAATATTGCTATGTAAAAGTTATTGTTGAGTTCAAGAACACGAATGCTATAATAGCTATGGTACCGATGGGTCTGATTCCATGTTCTGATAACGACGTAATAGGCTATAGCGTGAAACCATTGAAATATGATACATTTGAACCGGGAGAAACCGGTGATGTGACCTGCCGTTTTCATTGCCGAAGAAATGGTATGACCGACGAAGAATTAAGGAATTATATTCTTAACTTAGATTATTATTTTTTGCAACGCGATAGTGACTTCGGTCAAAGGCAATCAAAACTATCACTTAAAAAAATTGCATAAGAAACTATTCATCGGCTCGATTTCAGTTGATAAGGTAGCATTTTCTAAACCAATATAAAGGAGAAAGCATATGAGTAAGAAAATGAAGATCGTTGTGTTGGTTTTGGTATGTATTTTCGTGTTGGCAATAACGGCGGCAATATCCTATCATGCAATCGTGTATCCTTTCAAGGCATTGAGCGTCGATGTTGAAGTACATCCAATGACGAAATATGATATAGAGGATTGTGCTCATGAACTTTATAAATATCGCAACGATGACGGACATTTTGAATACTTGAACGAAAATGTTGAATTTGACTCCGGTGATCCGGATGAATATTGCTATGTCAACGTTATTGTTAAGTTCAAGAACACGAGTGCTATAATAGATGTGGTACTGAAGGGTCTGATTCCATGTTCTGATAACGACGTAATAGGCTATACTGTGGCATCGCTGAAAGATGATAATTTTGAACCGGGAGAAACCGGTAATGTGACCAGCTTCTTTCATTGCCGAAGAAATGGTATGACTGATGAAGAATTAAAGAATTATATTCTTAACTTAGATTATTATTTTTTGCAGTGGAATAAGTATTTCGGTGATAGGCAATCAAAGCTATCACTCAAAAAAATTGCATAACGAAACAAAGCGGTACGTTAAAGAGCGTGCCGCTTTAAGCTATATTTTTGTCAGGTGCAAATTCGTTACGCTTTGCCGAAAGTGTATTTTAGTTGAGAATATGTATCCCCCTAATTTTGAACTGTGTATATTTGTGTTATCTTATATGGCGAAATATAATGTCTTGCCTTAGCAGGACGCTATCATTCCGTTTGCCTATGAAATTAGGTAAACAATACATAAATGGGAGTGAATGTAATTTATGGAAAGAATCATATGGGATGAAGAAAGAATACGTGAAGAAATTGCAAAACTGGATTTGATAACGGGATTAGAAGGCAGAAATTTGCCGATTGTGTTTGGTAATGCCAGACATAGGTTAGGTTCATTTTATGCAGGGGAGAATATGTCCTTTAGATTTTCCAACTATTGGTTTGGAAATCCGGAATGGACGGTTGAATCGGCTTTGGATGTAATCAGGCACGAATATGCACATTATATGAATTGGGTGATTAACCGAGAACGCGGCCATGGAAATTCATGGAAGGCTTGTTGTATCAGGGTAGGTGCATTGCCAAGACGGCTGTATAATTCAGAAATAGATAATTACTATAAAGAATTGCATTTAAAAGAAGATGAGTTGTTCGATGAACTGAGCAAATATAAGAACGGTCATAAAGTGACACATCCTAAATACGGTAAGGGTGTTATAAAAAGTATCGAAAAAAGCGGTTCTTTCATGTTTGCAGTTGTTTCTTTTGAATCAGTCGGCGAAAAGCGTATTGATTTGAAATGGCTTGATGAACATTCGGATTGATGAAAGTTTTATAATAGCATCGTGAGTTGATTTAACATCTTCAATTGAAAGGATTTGATTATATGAACAGTATAGAGATTTTAAAGGAATTATCTGTGATTAATAAAGATGATGGCAATCGGTTTAAATGTGCGAATCGACTTGATAGAGTTGCTCAGCTTTTATGGAATAGTAAATATAAAAGAATAAATGCAGATGGACTATTTCATTTATATTCGGAAAAGCCTATACAAGAATTATCTGATAAGCTATGGATAGTTTCATGTCATGTAGATTGCGCAAGCAGTATGACGAAATGTTTTACTGAAGAAATAGATGAAGAAATGCTGAGAGGTACTTTTGATAATCAAATAACTTGCGCCGCCATTGTATACTTAATGTTAGAATCTGTTTTTCCGCCAGATGTTGTCATTGCTTTTACCGGAGATGAAGAAGAAAATTCACGCGGGGCAGCCGATTTAATACAATTTCTCAATAGGTACAATAAGCAATTCAGTGTCGTTGTTCTTGATGTGACAGATATGGGGTGGACACAAAATGCTTGCTTTACTGTTGAGAACAATTTTTGGTCTGATAAAATAGGCAAAGCTGTTATCGATGCGGTGATTAAAAAAGGTGCTGAATGGATATTTGTACCGTCCGATGTGGATGATATTCCAATGTATATACCTAATAAGAATGTTATTTTAGAAGAAGCAGAACCGGATGAATCATGGGAATATGATGAAAATGATATTGAATGTTTTAGTTTGTGTCTGCCTGTAAATGGTGATATGCACTCAAATGATGGTGTTGTTACTTATGTAAAATACTATTATGAGTACATAGATATGCTGGAATTTTTGCTGAATACACTACCAAGCATTTGAATTCTTAAGTGCAATTTGCAAAAAAATAATTACAAATTTCTTACATTTCAATCATTTTTATTGACTTTCAAAATTGACAAGCCTATAATTTGTGAAACTGATGCATCAGTGAATTTAAATTAATTTGAGGTGATTAGTTATGAAAAAAGCTATGCCGTTTATCTTCTCGGCTCTCATATTGGTTGTGCCGATTGCATTTGGTATATTCTTCATTGCAAGCGGTTATGTTGTTATTCCGCATGGGGTATTATGGGCGCCGCTCATAATGGCAGTTATGTCATTTTTGTTGGCGGCATCAGATGTTATTCCGACATGGGTACGATCTGCTATCACGGCAGTACTTCTGGCTGTAACAATTGTCGGTTGCCTATTTATGAATATGTTGTTTCCTCATGTACAATTCAAAGCTTATGACGGTGATAAGGCAGTCACGAGATACAGCAGTTCTTGCACTGCTGACATAGACGAAAAATATAAAAATGTCAATTACTATGAATATTATGTATATACAATTATTTATCAGCAAAAGGCAGATACGTTGATTTGTCAATATGACGATTCAGACTTTGCAAAAAAGGTTGAAGAAATCAATTCTGAATATGAGTTTTATCTGAATCCTGTTGAAAGAGATGAAGCCGACCCGAATTTTACGATTGACGGCTTCGATTTCAGACTTGTCAAGACAAAAGACTATCCGCATGAAATGCAGTTTATAGGTATCAACAGCGAAACAAAGGAAATTGTATATCTGTCTTATGAGGACGGAGATCTTGACAGCGTCGGAGATTTTCATGATTTGCTGGATACCGGATGCGGCTGGGATTACATAAGAAAAGAACGAGCAAAATAAAGGTGAGCGGACATGGATTATGTTACTATTTTTGAAACTGAAAAAATCTATGTGAGCACGATACATATAATATTGTTTGCTGTGTCAGCTTTTATGATTGGATACGTTTGCTATGCTTTTAAGCATAAACAGCCTGTTTTAGAAAGAATAATGGCAACAGTTGTGTGCATTGGTTTTGTTTCGGTAACACTGTGGAGTGTTATTACTTCTAATGCTGAGTCAACAAGATTGTACGAGCAGTTGCAAAATCAAACTTGTTCAGTGGTTGAGGGCGAAGTTAGCGGTTTCAACACACCGTCTGCTCTAGGTCATGATGTTGAATCGTTTTATATTAATGATGAATTCTTTTCGTATTCGAATTCAGTTGGACCGGGTTATTCTCAGACAAAAGTGTTTGGCGGTTGTGTTACCGGGAATGGTCAAAAGCTGAGAATAAGTTATGTTACTGTCGAAAATATGAATATTATTTTACGTATAGAAGAAAAAATATAAAGCGGTCAGTTGATATCCCCCTATATTGTGAAGTATGTTAGTTTATGATATAATATAATAGAACAAACAATAACAGCATTAAAGTGGAGTTATAGGGAGGTATAGCGTGAAAAATCACGCTATTAGATTGTATGTCCTCAAAATTCGCCTATGGCATAATTTTGAATGGACGAAATTTCCATTATATATACGCCTTGTTCGGCTACAGCAAGGTATGTATAGAACTTTTAATGAACTATTTGTAGCCGGAAAGGCTATGGAAATTATTATGGTTTACGTAACATCAGATTTGCACGGGTATCCGCTTGAGAAATTTCTCGGACTTTTATCAAAGGTTAATTTTTCCAATGATGATTTTCTTTATGTTCTCGGAGATGTGATTGATCGTGGCGATGACGGCATAAGAATAATCAAGTGGCTTATGGCTCAGCCGAATGTTCAACTCATTCTCGGCAATCATGAAGCAATGTTTCTTGCCTGTGATTTTCTGTTTGAAGAGATAACAGAAGATTCTATAAGCAGGCTCACGGGAAGTAATCTTGATGTGTATATGACGTGGATTTCTAATGGCGGTCAGAAAACTATTGATGCGCTTTCTGCAATGAGGAGCAGTGAAATAAAATACATTCTTGAATTCTTGAGAGAAGCACCTTTGTATGATGTTCTTACCGTGAACAACAGGGATTTTCTTCTTACTCATTCGGGACTCGGCAATTTCAAGGTTGGCAAAAAACTCAGGCAATATGCACCGGACGAACTTTTGTGGACAAGGCCACAAATAGATGACAGATATTTTGATGATATTATCACTGTTTTCGGCCACACTCCGACTGTATATTACGGAGAAGAACATAAATCAAAGGCTTTAAGAACCCCGACATGGATCGACATTGACACAGGCGCGGCAATGGGCGGAAGTCCCATGCTTTTGAGGCTGGATGATATGAAAGAGTTTTATGTAGAGTGAAAAATTATGTTAAACCCTCTATTTTGGAGGGTTTATTTTTATCATTATTATTTATAAAAACTTTTTTCGCAAAATTGTAACCATATCGACTTATTTCTTGTTTATATAAGTGAAAGGTCTTTCAAAAGATACATAAAGAGGGTGAGAGCGTCAGATGGGATTGACAAAGCAAAATGAAAATTGCAAACTTGAGCAGGTCTATATGATGTATCGCAAGCGGATGTATATTGCCGCATGCAAGGTGTTGAAAAATCCGCAGTCGGCTGAAGATGCGGTTCATGATGCGTTCATTGCAATTGCAAGAAACATTGATAAAATTGACGATGTGAATTCAGTTCAAACTGCATCATACGTTATTAAGGCGGCAAGAAACACAGCGTTGAATATGATCTCAAAAGACTGCAGTTCGGAGGTTCTTTATATTGATATGCTTGACATATCATCAGATGAATCACTTCTTGAACGCATATGTGAACAGGAAGAAATGAACGTTATTGTTAATGCGATTATGGCTTTGGACGATAAATATAAAGACGTTTTGAGTCTTTATTATCTGAACGAGCTGACAGTGAGCGAAATTGCAGATGTGCTTTCACGAAAACTTACAACGGTGAAACAGCAGCTTGTTCGAGGCAGACGCAAATTGATAAGCAATATTAAAAAGGAGGTTACAGACAATGAAAAATAACGATAAACTTAAAATGGCATTTGAAGAGGTTGAAAAACATGAAATTCTTTCAGGTGTGCAGGAAGAGGATGTTGTAAGAGAGTTCTCACCTGAGTTTGAAAGTAAGATGCAGACTCTTATCGAAAACAGCAAAGCAGTTGATGAAACAGCAGGCAAAAGCAGAAAAAAGTACACTTTCGTCAGGATTGCAGTGGTTGCAATTATTATGGCGATTTGCCTTTTTGCGGCGGGTGCGGCCGTTGATCTTGCCGTCTTAGGTGGAGGAAAAGCAACAACGGTGGATATTGGATATGATGATGCTGCAATTGTTGATGAAGGCACACCTTACGAAATATCGGAAGTCAGATATACAGGTAAAAAAGTTAAAATCAATATGCTTCAGCAGGTTGGCGATAAAGGTGCTGACAGAGAACTGCGTGAAGAGGGTTTGATGATTTATGTTGATGGTGTTAAACAGACCTTTGACGTTAAAGCAAACGGCAAGACAGTTAAGAATACCGATATGTATATCTTCAAACCCGAAAAGTATAAAGATTACAAAGCAGAATTTAGCTTTAAGCCTAATATAGGAAAAAAAGGTGATGTGTTGCTTGTTCAAATTGTCAGAATGTACAGTCCAAGCTATCAGCTGCTTGAAAAAGCGGTTCCGAATGAGGATGGCGTATATGAAGAAATTGAAAAAATGCCTTACGACATTATGACATATGGATGTTGCAAACTAATCATGGACAAGGATGCATCAGCACAGACTGATATTTGCACGGATTATTCATTGGTATCGGTGAATGAACAAAATGAATTTGTTAAAGAGTGGTGTGAAAATGGACCGGCGCAATTTGTTTACAAGGATATTAATGACAGCTTTTTCGTCGGTGAAGAAGACGAGGGACTTCATGATTGCATTATAAAAACCAAGGCAGATAAAAACGATAAACTCATTATCAACATGTCGGGAAAAACTGCGAAATACAGAATAAGTTTATACATCAACCATGAGCTTATGTCGGTGTTTGACGGATGCAGCTATATGGATGTTGATGTTGAAAAGGATAAGCAAACAGAGATAACTGTTAATTATGATTCGGCAAAGCTGAAAAAAGGCGAAGTCAACAGTTGCTATGTTTATTATCAGATTATTGATGATGACGAAAATGTTCCGGTGTTTGAAAAACATATTTTGTCAAGCTTTGTATACAAAATTATGGTTAAGTGATAACTAAGATAAAAGCGGTAAGCTTGGCGGCGGTTGCTGTTGCGGCTTGCCGCTTTTTGTTTTATGGTATGTTTTAATATGAAGTGATAACATATTTATGATAGCTTTGAATATGAGAGGTAATATCATATGAGCAAAATTACATTTTATAATTCATCATCTCAGAGTATTTTTATCACTGCTCTTGATATCGGTGAAAGACCGTTGAAAAGCCAAGAGATAGATTGCGGTGAAGAGGTAATAATACGCAGCGATACTGAAATCGACAGCATTGCTATTGATGGCTCTGAATCATTGGATGACAGATTTACAAAATTAAGAAAATTTGTTGGATTTGTGCTTGTATCTTTGATTATGCTGCTCTTGGGTGAAGTGAGTGATTTTTCAAAAAGTATTTCTCTTCCGCTGAAGTTAAAAATCAAAAACGTTGGCGAGGCGGCAGAAATTAGAATAAAAGACTGCAAAGATGAGCATTGCTGCAGGCAGGTTGATGTTTCGGGTAGCGATGTTGATTTTGATGTGAGTATGATAGGCGGAGAACCGCTCAGACGTCAGTATGTTGAATCGCAGGTGAGTTTGATTCTTGAATTTATGATAGGCTTTTTGCCGCTTATCGCAATTGCAATAAAACTTGCGGTTATTCACAAAATCGGCGGCTTGATTTTAGTGCTTGTATTGTTGGCGGCGGTTTCGGTACTTGTTGGAAAGCTGTTTATCAGAAATCGTGATTTTTACAGAAAAGTTTATGAAAACGTTGAAAATTGAGGATTATCAAATCCGATTTGACATATCTATCTCAACGTGATAGAATAAAGTTGTAAAGCAAATTTCTTGTCGAATTAAGGAGAAATGGAAGAAAATGAAAAGATTTTTCGCGGTACTTATGTGTGCAGTCACAGTGTGGCTTTGTGTTTCGCTTGCAGGCACGGCAACTGTTGCACATGCCGCAACAAAACAGGAATTGCAGGACAGAATAGATCAGATTGACGAAGAAATAAAACAGAATAAGGATAAGCTGGCATCTCTTGCCGATAAAAAAGAACAACAGCAGGAATATCTGGATACACTTGATAAGCAAATATCTGCGGCGAAAGATAAGGTTAGTGCGCTTGATACACAAGTTCAGACCATCGACAATGAAATTGACGGATATGATAAGCAAATAAAAAAGCTGAAAAATGAAATCAGCATAATCAAAGATGAAATTAAGGTTACGAACACTCAAATAAGCGAGACTCAAAACAGCATAGACGATTCAAAAGACCTTCTTGCTCAAAAACTTCGCACTGCATATATCCAGGGAAACGATTCCACACTTAAAATTCTCATGGGTTCTGAAAATCTTGCACAGTTTCTCACGAGCCTTGAAATGATGAAGCGCATGAGTGAAGAGGACTCAAAGGTTATCAATAATTTCAAAGAGCAGGTAACCACGCTGAAAGATGCAAAAAAAGAACTCGAAACAAAGCAGACGAGCCTCACTGATAAACAGGATGAGATTGAATCATTGAAGTCAAAATCCGTTGCAAGGAAAAAGGAGTTGACTTCCAAACAGGCGGAATATAACGCCGCGGAAAAACAGCTTGAAAAGAACTATGAGGAATCTGAAAAGTACATTGAAAATCTCGATAAAAACAGTGAAGCATATAAAGCTTACATAAATAAACTTTCCGCCGAGCGTGAACAGGCGGATAAAGAGATTGAAGAAATCATCAGCCGATACATGGCAACAACAACGAAACCTACAACAACTGCTGCACCGACAAGCGCGGCAACAAGTCAAAGTCAGTCAAATAATACGGCAAATAGCAGCACATCAACTGCAACAACTGCCTCACATCACACAACGAGTGCTTCGTGGGGGTGGCCGCTCGGCAATGCTTATTGTTATATTTCAAGCGGATTCGGCAACAGAAATCCATCAATTTCCGGTTGGGGATTCCATGGCGGTGTTGATATTGCAGGCTGTGGCGGTCAGCCGATTTATGCAACAAGAAGCGGTACTGTTATTACTGCAATTTGGGGTACAACAGGATATGGCAGATATGTTGTTATCGATCATGGCGACGGATATGTGTCACTTTACGGTCATTGTGCAAGCCTTTCGGTTTCATCGGGTCAGCACGTTGAAAAAGGTCAGCAGATTGCAATAGTCGGCGAAACCGGAAATGCAAGAGGTAAGCACCTTCACTTTGAAATACGTCATAATGGTGTTAAACAAAACCCGATGAACTATGTACATAAATAAAAGTACGGACTTGGTACTCAGATCTTTCGCGGCTGAGTACTGAGTCCTATTTGACTTTTGTTATATTTATATATCAAAAGTATATCGCAAAGCAGGCTCTCATAATTGATTTTTGCGGCGACTTGTGGTATATTTAAAATGGTGGAATACATGGAGTCCATAACTTTTCATGATATTTCATAATGGTATTTTTAGTAACGTTTATTAAAAAGGAGCAAAATTTTGGGTATTTCAGTAAGCACCCTTCGACGACTGCCTGTATATCTCAACTATCTTAAGCAGTTGCCTGAAGAAACCGTTAATATTTCGGCAACTTCGATTGCCGCGGGTCTGAATTACGGCGATGTGCAGGTTAGAAAAGATCTCGGAGCAGTAAGCGGAAGCGGCAGACCGAAGATAGGTTATAACAGGCTTGAACTCATAGCAACGCTTGAAAACTTCCTCGGCTACAACAACAGAAAAAAAGCCATACTCATCGGAGCAGGTAAACTTGGTGAGGCTCTTATGGGGTATGGAGGTTTTCGTGACTACGGACTTGATATAGTTGCGGCTTTTGACGTGAGAAATGTGGGTGCACAGGTATCTGATAAAAAGGTATATAGTATTGATGTGCTTGAAAAGTTCTGCCGATTGGAGAATATTCGCATCGGTATTATCACCGTGCCTGCATTTGCTGCGCAGGAGGTTGCCGACAAGATGTATAAAAGCGGCATTAAAGCGATTTGGAACTTTGCACCGATACATCTTAATCTGCCGAGTGATGTTTTGGTTCACGATGAAAATATGGCAGCATCGCTTGCTCTTCTCACAAAACAGCTTGAGAGCGGCGAGAGTATAACTGATAATTGAATAATAGCCTTCATTTTAACCGATAATCTCTTTGAAAATATTTGAAAGTTCTGATACTTTAGATGGATCGGAACTTTCTTTGAAGAGGTGTCGTTATGTCGGAAAATAAAACTGAAATTACGAATATAGTTGAATGTGTCAGAAAGGCACAGGAAATTTATTCAACTTATTCGCAAAAGCAGGTTGATAAAATTTTTGCCGCAGTTGCAAAGAAAGCTAACATGCTCAGAGTTGAGTTTGCGAAAATGGCGGTTGAAGAAACAGATATGGGTCTTGCAGAGGATAAGGTGATAAAAAATCACTATGCGTCCGAGTACATTTTCAATGCATATAAAAACACAAAAACGTGTGGCATCATTGAGCATGACGCAGCTTATGGTATCACAAAAATAGCATCGCCGATAGGTGTTGTGGCGGCAATAATACCGACGACCAATCCAACATCAACGGCGATTTTTAAAATTCTGCTTTGCCTGAAAACGCGCAACGGTATTATTTTAAGTCCGCATCCGAGAGCGAAAAAATGCACAGTTCAAACGGCGAAAATCCTGCTTGAAACAGCGATAAAGGCAGGTGCTCCGCAAAATATAATAGGATGGCTTGATGAACCGAGCGTTGACGAAAGTGCTGAACTTATGAAACAGGCGGATATGATTCTTGCAACGGGCGGACCGGGTATGGTAAAAGTTGCATATTCAAGCGGCAAGCCTGCAATCGGTGTTGGTGCAGGAAACACACCTGCGGTGATTTTGCCGTCAGCCGATATCAAATCAGCTGTGAGTTCGATAATACTTTCAAAAACATTCGACAACGGTGTTATTTGTGCATCTGAGCAGGCTGTTGTTGCGGTGAAAGATATTTACGAAAAAGTAAAAACTGAATTTATTGCACGCGGCGGTTATTTCTTAAATGATGAAGAAACTCAGTCTGTCAGAAAGACTTTGTTTAAAGATAATAAGTTGAACGCAGAAATTGTTGGCAAAACTGCGGTTCAGATTGCAAAAAAAGCAGATATAGATGTTCCCGAAAGTACGAAGGTTCTTGTTGGTGAGATTAATGTCTGCGATAAAACAGAACCGCTTGCGTGGGAAAAACTTTGCCCTGTTATTGCAATGCTGAAAGCCGAAAACGCCGAATCGGCATTTCAAAAAGCCGAGGAACTTGTTAACGAGGGCGGACTCGGACACACTGCATCAATTTATCTTGATGCAGAAAAAGAAAGAGAACTTCTGAATGAGTTTTCAGAAAGAATGAAAGCATGCAGAATTGTTGTAAATACACCGTCGTCACATGGCGGCATTGGTGATTTATATAACTTTAAGCTTGCTCCGTCATTGACACTCGGTTGCGGTTCATGGGGCGGCAATTCGGTGAGTGAAAATGTTGGAGTAATTCATCTTCTCAACATCAAAACTGTTGCCGAACGCAGAGAAAATATGCTTTGGTTCAGAACACCCGAAAAAATATATCTCAAAAGGGGATGCACATCGTTTGCGCTTGAAGAGATAGTGAATGTTATGGGGAAAAAGAGAGCTTTTGTTGTGACAGACGATTTTCTTTTTTCTCACGGTTTTACAAAGAACATCACCGGTAAGTTAACCGAACTGAAAGCGGAAACCGCCGTCTTTCACAGTGTTGAACCTGACCCAGCGCTCGAAAGTGCAAGAGAAGGCGCAAAACAAATGGCGGCATTCAAGCCTGACGTGATTATTGCGTTTGGCGGCGGTTCTGCTATGGATGCGGCGAAAATCATGTGGGTGCTTTACGAGTACCCGGACACTAATTTCATGGATATGGCGATGCGTTTCCAAGATATCAGAAAACGCGTTTACGGTTTTCCGAAGATGGGTGAAAAGGCATATTTTGTTGCTGTGCCAACTTCAGCCGGAACAGGCTCTGAGGTCACACCGTTTGCGGTTATCACTGACGAAAAGACGGGTATAAAATATCCGATTGCTGATTATGAATTATTGCCTGATATGGCGATTGTTGACATTGATTTTCACATGTCTGCTCCAAAAAGTCTTACGGCTGCATCCGGCATTGATGCGCTGACTCATGCGATTGAGTCGTATGCGTCAATGCTTGCCACTGACTTCACAGATGCCGCCGCACTTCATAGTATCAAGCTGATTTTTGAGTATCTTCCGAAAGTATACGAAAACGGAAACGATATAAAGGCAAGAGAGAAAATGGCTAACGCGGCAACAATTGCAGGCATGGCATTTGCAAATTCATTTTTAGGTGTATGTCATTCGATGGCGCATAAATTGGGAGCATATTGCCACTTGTCACACGGTGTTGCCAATGCTCTGCTTATTTGTGAGATCATACGTTTCAACTCGGCAGAGATACCTGCGAAAATGGGCACTTTTCCGCAATATGCATATCCAATGGCAAAAAGAAGATATGCGGAGATTGCCGAACACATCGGAATTTGCGGTGGAAACGATGATGATAAAATGCAGCAGCTTATAAATAAAATTGAGCAGCTGAAAGACAAGTTAGAAATAAAAAGAACTATCAAGGATTATGGTATTGACGAAAAGCATTTTTTGAAAATAATAGATGAAATGTCTGAAAAGGCATTTGACGATCAGTGTACGGGTGCAAACCCACGTTATCCGCTGATAAGTGAGATTAAAGAAATATATTTAAAAGCATATTACGGCTGAGAAATATAGGAGTGAAAAGAAATGGAATTTGGAAAGACGATTGCTGTCAGAGAAAACAAAACGGTTTATCGTGACGGCAACAGAACAATTAAGGTGTTCGCCGAAAACTATCCGAAGTCGTTCATAATGAATGAGGCACACAATCAAGCTATTATCGAAGAGGCAGGTATGAATGTTCCTGCGATCCTCGAAATCAAACAGGCTGACGGCAAATGGATGGTTGTTTCCGAATATTTTGAGGGCGAGCCGCTGGATGTTCTTATGAAAGCGAATCCCGAAAAAATTGATGAATATCTCGATATGTTTGTTGATTTGCAGGTTGAATTTCACAAAGTGCAATCAACTGCATTAACAAAACTCAAAGACAGGATAAACCGCCAGATTAAGCAATCGGAACTTGAAGCAACAACACGTTTTGATTTTTACACAAAGCTTGGAAATATGCCGAAACATCATAAGATATGTCACGGCGACTTTAATCCGTCAAACGTAATTGTAGGCAAGGACGGTAAGGCATATATACTTGACTGGTCGCATGCAACTCAGGGCAATGCATCCGGCGATGCCGCAATGACTTATCTTTTGTTCCGTCTTGATGGCGAAAACGAACTTGCAGAAAAATATCTCAAGCTGTTTTGCGAAAAATCGGGTAATGATATTGAATATGTTAAACGCTGGATTCCTATAGTTGCGGCCGCCCACTCGGTTGAGAGCAAAGGGGAAAATAAGAAGCGACTGCTCGATTTGGCAGAAAATTACGGAAAAGATTGATATATTCTCGGATGTTAAAGAAAGGAGCGATTAGGTTCTATACCCTAACCGCATGGCGATAAAATGAAAAAGATCAGAAAATTTGACACAAAGGTTCAGCATCTTAATTATAAGGTTATACGTGAAGTTGCAAGAAAGTCATGGACAAGCACCTTGATGGAGGGGATGGTTGATATCCCGAAAATCATTGTTCCCGGTGATTCTGCAACAATGAGGTGCTGTGTTTATAAAGAGCGCGCTATAGTTTCAGAGCGAGTAAAAATAGGCATCGGCGGCAACTCGAGCAATCCCAATGTTATTGAAGTTATCGACATTGCATGTGACGAATGTCCGAAAGGCGGCTATACAGTCGGCGACCTTTGCAGAGGATGCCTTGCTCACCGCTGTGAAGATGCATGCCCTAAAGGTGCAATCACCTATGACAATCAGCAGAAGGCTCATATAGATAAATCAAAGTGTGTTGAGTGCGGACAATGTGCAAAGGTATGCCCTTATAATGCAATCATAAACCGCCGCCGTCCGTGTGAAATGGCATGCAAGGTCAAAGCGATTTCCATGGATCCCGAAACTTATGCGGCAAGCATTGATAATGATAAATGTATTTCATGCGGAGCATGTGTATATCAGTGTCCGTTCGGCGCAATCATGAGCAAATCATTTGTAATCAATGTTATTGACATCATCAAAAAGAGCAAGAACAACACGAATTATAATGTTTATGCAGTTGTTGCTCCTGCTGTTTCAAGTCAGTTCAAGTTTACAACGCTCGGTAAGGTTATCAAAGGTATAAAAGCACTCGGATTTTATAAGGTCGTTGAAGCGGCTCTCGGCGCAGACATGGTTGCATATAAAGAGTCGAAAGAACTCGGTGAAAAAGGTTTTCTTATGAGTTCGTGCTGTCCTGCGTTTGTTGATTATGTTCGCAAGAGTTTCCCGCAACTTGCTGAAAATATTTCAGAAAATCTTTCTCCTGCCGCAACAATTGCCAAGCATATTAAGGAAAAAGACCCCACGGCAAAGGTTGTTTTCATTGGACCTTGCACAGCGAAAAAAGCCGAAGCAAGAAAGCCGGAGGTGCGTCCGTTTATCGACAGTGTTATCACCTTTGAGGAACTTCAAGCCTTGTTTGACAGCCGCGACATTGATATTATTGATTCTGAAGAAGAAACCTTTGACGGTGCGTCATATTTCGGCAGAATCTTTGCACGCAGCGGCGGACTTACCGATGCAGTAAGACAAGGTCTGTTTGAACATGGAATTGACTTTGACTATAAGCCGATGACATGCAGTGGTATTGAAGAATGCAGAATGGCTTTACTCAGGAAAAATAAAAACGTTCTTCCTGCAAATTTCATTGAGGGAATGGCTTGTGTTGACGGATGCGTCGGAGGTGCAGGCTGTTTGACTCACAGTGACAAGAGCCGTGTTGATGTTGATAAATATGGCAGAGATGCAATGGAAAATGTTAAGACAATTACCGATGCGGTTAATAATGCAAATAATGATTGATGCGACAAATATTTCTGTCCGAAAAACAGAATTTCTCGCATTGTGTCGTGTACTTTTTCTGTCTTAAAAGTTACCATATAATAAACGAACTCGAATTTATTTGTGATTCGTGTTCGTTTATTTTTATTGAAAGTAGGTTTGATTTTATGAATCCAAAGCAAATTGGTGTGTGTTTAAAAGAACTTCGCAAAGAGAAAGGTCTAACTCAGGAACAATTAGCCGAACAATTCAATGTGTCAACCGATTTTATAACAGTAAAAAACAATTTTCAACTTTTTCCACATCCATGTTAAAAAACATTTCAACATATTTAAAGCCTATTGTGTGGGCGTTTTCAGAAGTTTTTAACATTTTCCACGTAGTTTTCCACGCTTTTTATATGGAAAACTGTGGAAACTTTGATTTATTTCATAAGTAAACGCTGAATAAATCGCGGCACGCTGCTCGTTTGCATAAAGTTTCGTCATATTGCACATAATTTCCTTGAAATACGAAAGTATGACTACGTCAATTCTATACAATCTGACGAAATTTCTGACGGCACGATCATTGCACCGGATTTAATCATCGTTTACCTAATTTTTACACATACATAACTGACTTTATAAGAATATTCATTTTTACTCGGTTAAAAATAATTCAAGATGAATTAGTAATGAATTTATTTTAAGCGTAAATTTTAAGTGGAAAGGTATGTCGATATTATGATAAAAGGAATTAACAGGCAGGTTGTGGAAGTTAGCGACACAGGGTGTGATTATTTTGAGAAAATCATGTTTTTTGTGAAACCCGAATATGCATCAATCAGCGAAGGGAAAATCAGAGAACGTGCGAGCATGATTGCAGGAAACACAACAGCCGCACCGCCGACCAAGGTGACTAAGAACCGTTTTTTTGAAGTATCAAAAATAATACTTGCAGTTCTTTGCGGAGCGGCGGCGATGCTGATTGCAGTCGGCATTTTTTCGTGAAGTAAAGTATAACCGTTTCTTATTTGACTTACGAAGTCGGAAGAGAAACGGTTGTTGCTTTTTTATGATGTGGGTGTTATAATCGGGATGATAATAGGAGAGTATTAGATAATGATAAATAATCGTTATAATAGTTTAATAAAGTGAAGTATACCAAAACCATTGGACGATTTATAAAGATCTTTTGAAAACAACACAATTGAAAAAACGTGTTGTTCCCTTTTTAGTGGTAGTTACCTATAATTATATTAACAGTTGCAACTGAAATATTATAACAATGTATAGGAGTAAACACTATGAACACAGAGAAATTTTATGCAGAGAAAATTGCTAACGAATACGCACCGAAGGATACCTCCAAGGTTGTTGCTTTGAAGAAATTGGATAGAAAAGCAAAGAGCAAAGCAAATATATTCGCTTATACTTTTGGGATAATTATGGCACTTGTGCTTGGGGTAGGTATGTGTTTGTCCATGAAAGTAATTGGTAATGGCAGTATACATATGATGATTTTTGGGATTACAGTGGGTGTTATTGGAATTGTGGGTGTCAGTATCAATTATCCGATTTATAATAAATTGCTTGAAAACGGCAAAAAGAAGTATGCATTTGAAATTATGCAGATTGTAAAAGAAATCAGTGAAGAATGTGAATAATATACGATAATAGAGGGCGGTATATATGAATAAATCTGAAAGTAAATATTTCAATACTGCTTTTCGTATGGATGAGGCACTGATTGCTTTGCTTGAAGTGAAAGATTTAGAATACATTACTGTAAAAGAAATTTGTGAAAAGGCAGAAGTGAATAGGTCAACATTTTATTTGCATTATGAAACGATTGCAGATTTAGTGGACGAAGCGATGGAAAGCGTTAATCAACGCTTTCTATCCTGCTTTTCAGACAAAACGCATAATTTTGTTAATAGAATAGGTGATGGAAAACAAACAGATCTTGTTTTGATAACTGAGGAATATCTGCTACCATATCTGAATTTTATAAGAGATAATAAACATGTCTATCGTGCTTCTTTTCGGAATCCAAGTGAAATGCAGGTTGGTGAAAGATACAGAAATCTGAAAACATATATCATTGAACCAATTTTAAAAAGATTCGGCATGCCGGAAACATATTGGCAATACTATATTGCATACTATATAGAGGGAATCATGGCTATAATTAAGCAATGGCTGAACAATAATTGCCGGGATTCATGTGAAATAATAGCTACAATCATAGAAGAATGTGTTCGACCGTTTAATGATATAGAGAGGAACAGTTATTGAATTCATACATAAATGGGTTAATAGTGGTCAATTGAAAAATATGTCAAGAAGTGATTGACAACCCAAAGGATTCAGAATTTTATTGATGAATTAAGTCGCTAATTTCATGATTGCCAACAGATTGCAAAGTTACCGTTCAATCCCTTGACAAAAAACGTTTGCAGTGATAGAATGAACAAAGATTAAACCGTTGAGGCGGGAGTAAAGGCAATTATGCTCATGCAGAGAGTCCGTGTTGCTGGGAGCGGATTGAAAACAGGTTGTCAAATGGGCCGCTGAGGGCGCAGTCAAAGGTGAATTCACTGAGTATTCTGCGACGTGATGCATACGTTAACTGCAAGGAAATTTTGTTTCCGTAAAGAGCATAGTGTTTCTATGAATCAAGGTGGCACCACGGATAAATTTTTTGATTATTCGTCCTTGACAGAGTGAAAAATCTCTGCCGAGGATTTTATTTTTCAGGAGGGTATACATATGGAAAATGTATCAAATGCACCGCAGACAGCGGAGAAGAAAAAGAAAATTTTAAGCTGTATTCAACCGTCAGGTATTCCGACGCTCGGTAACTACCTCGGTGCATTAAAAAATTGGAAGCTACTTTCAGATGAATTTGACAGTGCATTTGCTGTTGCAGACCTTCACGCAATTACTGTCAGACAAGATCCTGCGAAGTTAAGAAAACAAATTATGGAAGTGTATGCACTTCTTCTTGCAATCGGTCTTGATCCCGAAAAAAGTATTATTTTCATTCAAAGTCACGTGCCGGCTCACAGCCAGCTTGCATGGGTGCTCAATTGCTATACACAGTTTGGTGAAATGTCGAGAATGACTCAGTTCAAGGATAAATCTGCTTCTCATGCGGACAACGTCAATGTTGGTCTGTTCTCATACCCGGTGCTCATGGCGGCTGACATTTTGCTTTATCAAGCTGACCTTGTACCTGTTGGTGCTGACCAGAAGCAGCATCTTGAAATTGCAAGAGATATTGCAAACCGTTTCAACACAGTTAACGGAAAGACTTTCACTATTCCCGATCCTTACATCGGCAAAAACGGAGCAAGAGTAATGTCACTTCAAGACCCGACCAAGAAAATGAGCAAGTCCGACCCCAACCCAAAAGGTTATGTTTCTGTTTTTGATGCACCCGAAACCATCATGAAGAAAATCAGAAGTGCAGTCACTGACTCTGAGGGCGGTGTTTATTACGGCGAGGGCAAAGACGGCATAAACAACCTCATGGGCATTTATTCATGTTGCACAGGTTTGACAATGGAACAGATTGCCGATGAATTCCAAGGCAAGGGTTACGGCGATTTCAAAGCAGCAGTAGGTGAGGCAGTTGTTGAAGAACTTCGACCGGTAAGAGAACGCTTTGAATCTTACATGAATGATCAGGCATATCTTAAGGAACTTGCCGCTAAGGGCGCGGAAAAAGCATCTAGAATTGCACAGAGAACACTGGATAAGGCAATGAAAAAGTGCGGCTTCGTGCTGCTGTGAACGCATTCGGCGCATAAACCACTTTTTCGCCCACTCGCGGTACAATTGTACAGCTTCGGGGCAAAGAAAGCGGTTTCTGCATCCGAATGCAATCGTCTGCCAGTTTAAATAATATTAATATGCGGGTAGAGTTTAACGAAAGTGAAAAACTCTACCCGCATAATTTAAAAAGTTGTATCAATCAATTTTTATTCCAAGCCCATTAAGCAGATTGATAACCTCAGGGAAAGAAAAACGTGCATCTTTCAATTTGTTGGTTTCAAGGCTTATCTGATAGCCGAGTGCATCACGAAAATCTGATTTTGTCAGGTCACAACGGAAGAATTCCGTTTTAGTCAGATTGCAACCTTTAAAGCTGCTGCCTGACAGTTTGCAATCGGCGAAGAGCGATTCGGTTAAATCGTTGCCGCAGAAGTTGAATTTTGTGAGGTTCATTTCAACAAAGTTGTTATATTTTATGCGACAGCTGTTGAATATTTCAAACGGCTGATAAAACTTAATTTGCGGTACCCACTCGTTCCAGCTTATACCGATTAAAAAGCAGTCGATGAACTTACAAAAACGCAGTTGCGATTGTGAAGTACCTTTGTTGTTAACAAGTCTGCATTTTGTGAAAGTGCAATCAATGAATCTGCAATGCTGAAACCGACAGCCGTCTATAGTACAGCCTATAAATTCACAATCAGTAAAAAGTAACTCTTCAAATTCTTCGCCCATGATGTTCAGATTTGTGAACTGTTCGTTGTTGTGTTCGTGCATAGTTTTATGACTCCGTTTAATTCATACTGTGATTTTATTATAGTATGATGTGGCTGAAAAGTAAACTATTAATAATAAGAAAAGCATGTGCAACAAAATTGTCAGCGCATGCTTAAGTTATGTATCAGATAGATTTGCCCAACTCAAAGGCTTTTTCCAATTCAGGCTTTCCGTTGATATCTTCGATATCACAGTTGCCGCCTGAGAGAACTGCTCCAAGATTTTTCCATTTCAAGTGTTCTGCGAGGTGATTGTAGTAAAGAAAAACATCGTCAAAGCCATTGCCCTCGGCGGACATCAGTAAAGCACAAGCTTTACCATGTCCGCGTAGCAGATTGCCGTCGCCCTCCTCAAGAGCAAAAAGACGGTCAATTGCAGTTCTGAGTTGTCCGCTCATATTCCAATAATAAAGCGGCGAGGCAAGTATTATTACATCACACTCTCTGACGGCAGGATAAATCTTTGACATGTCATCTTTTTGTACACACGGACAATCCTTGTTGCTGTGTCCGCCGAAACATCCTTTACAGCCGCCGATGTTCATTTTATCAAGAAAAAATTCTGTTACAATATTGCCTGCACTTTCAGCACCCTCTGTGAACTTCTTGACTAATGCAGAGGTGTTACCGTTCTTTCTGGGACTTCCGTTTAAAATTACTATTTTCTTATTCATATGTATACCGCCTTAAATTTTGTATGCTAAATCAGCAGCTTGCTTGCAGCCGTCTGTGTTTTCAATGTCACCGACATTCAGCACTCCCGGAATAAGAATTTCGCCAATCATGTTCCACTTCAACAAAGCAGCAGAGCGTTCAATCGGTATTCTGACACCGTCCATGACTGACATGTCGTTTTCTTCACAGCAGGTAATAAGTGCACATTCTTTACCGGATATAGCTTTGCCGCCGACAACGAAGCTGAACAGTCTGTCTATTACACCTTTGACTTGAGCAGGAATGGAGTACCAATAAACAGGCATTGTGAAAATAACTGTGTCTGATTCCAAAATGGCAGGTGCAATTTCGTTGAAGTCATCGTCAAATGAACATGCTTTACCGGTTTTGAAACATGTTTCACATGCGCGGCAACCACCGACTTTTTTCATGGCTGCATCAAAACGTGTAACAGTATGGCCCTTAGCTTCAGCCGCCTTTATAAACGCATCTGTCATGGCAAAGCTGTTTCCGTTTTTTCGTGGACTTCCTGTGATTACTACAATTTTTTTACTCATAATTATGACCTCCGATATTGATTCTTTTCAATCGTTATATTATAATTATAGTAAGAACATAACAAAAAAACAAGTACGCACATTCAGGTGCGATACTAACCTTTAGGAGAGTGTAAAGATGAGTTTGGAGTGTATTGCAAATGCAAAGCTGGAGGAAACAGGTTTTAATTACACCATGTCATTGATTCAAGGAAAATATAAAATGTTTATTTTGTATGCCTTGATGGAGTTCAAGGTTGTTCGCTTTAATGAACTAAAAAGGTACATCGGAACAATTTCATATAAAACATTGAGTGCAACGCTAAAAGAACTTGAAAGCGACAACCTTGTTCATCGTGAAGAATATCCTCAAATTCCGCCGAAAGTTGAATACAGTTTAACAGAGAGAGGCGAAAGTCTAATTCCGATTTTGGATAATCTTTGCGAATGGGGAGATCTGCATAGGTAATAAGTAATAAGAAAACTTCGCTGCTGTACATCAGTACATAGCGAAGTTTTTATTTTGATCTATTAATCTATATCGCTGAACAAATCTCCGTTAAATGAATCTGAATCGCTGCTGTCAAACTCATTTGCAATTTCCGCTTCGGCGGCATTAACAGCCTCAAGATCTTCCTCCTGATTTGCCTTGTCAGCAGCCAATCTTGCTTGTTTTCTTTCTGCTTTTTTCTGCGCTCTGATAGATTCCTTTTCCTTGTTTCTCAAAACAATTGTTATAAGAATGAAAAGAATGATTGTCAGCAGTGCCAATGCAGCGATATATATTACATAGTGTCCTAAGATGATATCGATTATTTCGCCGGCATGCGGAACGGTTTTATAAATTCTGCCGAGCACGTCAGTTCGGTTTACCTGTCTGTTGCCGATTAGATAAGATACTGTTCCGTCATCCTCGGGTGGTATACCGCCGTTCTTGATTCCGAAAGAAACCATCTGGGGTGAATCGACTGTATCTTGGTAAAGGTATGCCGCGGAATTGCCGTCAATTAGAGGAGCGCTTTTACAAATGACAAGATCCCCCGAAGCGACATTTACATCTTCATAATCATATGCGGCAGTGAAAAAGTAATAATCGCCGAGAGCCTTTTCGCCTGAGTTAACATTGAACACAAGAGTAAGCGATGCAATTGCAGCAGTTGCAATAAAGCAGATAACAAACACTATGCTTAAAATTGTGCGTATTGCAATTCTTCCGGCTGATGAATGAGCCTTTTCTTCTTCGTATTCATCTTCTTCATCAATTTTATCAAAAATAGCTGTGAGATTTTCATCATCCGCGCTGTCGTCAACAATTTCGGGTTGTTCTTCTTCGTAAACAACTCTTGCAGGTGTGTAGTCGCCATAGTCTGGTGTTTCGTTGTCTTGAGAAAGCTGCGGTTCAGTCTGATGTTCGGTTACCGGCGTTGGTTCCGGTAACGGTTCTTCGACAGGGGCGGAGACAGTCGGTTCAATGTTGATGACCTCTTCCTCGCTATCGTTGCTTACGGGTGTTGACTCCTCTGTGAAAATGCCGCCTTTTTTACGGCTCTTTTTTTTATGACGAGAGCCTCTCCTCGGAAACTTCGGTTCATCATCTTCATCGTTCATGATTTTGATGTAGTCATTCATAAGTCCCGAAAGATCGCCCTCTTCGGTAATGACCGATGCTTGAAGTTCTTTTTGGATTTTCTGTGCATTGGGTGTGTGCTGCGGCTGCGGTCTTGTCGGAGTTCTCGGATAAGATGGAGCCGCAGGCTGAGATGGTGCGGCAGGTTTGGCAGGCTCGCCGGAAAAATGACGGATAAAATCGTCAACGGCGAATGAAAGATCTTCAATTTCTCTGGTGGCCGAAGTATCTGTAATTATATCGGGCACTTCGGGAATATCCGGCATCTGAACCTGCGAAACAGGCTCATCAGTTACGGTAACACCGCTTTCCGCTTGAAGTTTTGTTGTTCCTTTTTTTATTGCCTGTTCTGCCGACAGGGTTTTGTCATACATATTGTTAAGCTCATCAAGACTTTTGGGTCGGTAGCTTGCCAATCAAA